>JBDSVV010000268.1:0-13529 GCA_039927035.1 Ornithinibacter sp.
TCCCCCTCATGGCGTCCGTGGCGGGAACCACCCGCCATCACGTCAAGTTTCTCCGTGCGGGCAGGACAGTGGATGCGGTGAAGGCTGTGGCGTGGCTGGTTCTGGGTCTGCTGTCCTTCGAGAAGACCATCGCCCTCCTCCCTTATCTCGTGGTCCTGAGCTTCGCCGTTCAACCGACGCTCGCGCTCACCCGTCAGGGACTGTTGAGGGCGGCGAAGTCGTCCCACAGGATCTGGGTCGCCTACGCCGCGACGACGGTGACCTACCTCGCCGTGTACGCGACCTCGCTGGCCCGGGACGAGGGTCGAGCTTCACTGGTCATTCCGTCGCCGGGCCAGGTTTGGGACTTCACCTATCTGAGCGTGTTCCGGACTTTCGTTCCTGCCGCCGTCGGCGGTCCGTGGCGATGGCAACCAGTCGGCTACGGCGGGGCCTTGGTCGACTCTCCACGGTTCTTCGACTGGGTGGCGCTGATCGTCGTCGCCGGGCTTTTCGTTGTAACGCTGGCGACCCGGCGAGGCATGGCCAGGCACTGGTCTGCTCTCCTCATCTACATCGTCTCCGCGCTCGGGATGCTCGCGGCGGGGCGGGTGGCGCTCGGTGGTCCGATCATCGCCCTCGAAACGAGGTACCTGGCCGATGCGGCGGTACCCGTCACGTTGGTCATCGGCGCGGCCCTCATGCCGCTCAGAGGAGAGTCAGAACCATGGCTGCCGTTCGCCAGCCACCTGAAGGATCAATGGCCCTCGCACGCCCGCTCAGCCACTGGGCTGGTTGCGTTGGCCTCAGTACTCGTCTTGTCGCTCCACGCGATGAACTCCTACGCCGCCATCAGCACCACCAATCCCTATCGACCCTTCGTCGAGACTGTGGAGCAATCGTTGCGAGACCTTCCCGAAGAGGCCCAGATATACGACACGGCGCTTCCCGTCGACATCGTGGGGCCAATCTTCGAGGAGTACAACCTCGTCAGTCGGTTCATCGCCCCGAAGCTCACCCCCGACCAGCGTGCCGTCATCGCCGTGCGGCGCGAGTTCACTCACCCCTACTACTTGGATCCCACAGGACGCTTCCAACCCATGCGCGTTGACGGAGCCGCTTCTCCGGCCCCACTGCCCGGCTCCTGCGGGTGGTCTGCCGTCAACGGCTCGGCTACTGTCCCCCTAGCCAGCAGCGCATTCCCCTGGAGCTGGGTGGTGCGCATCGGATACCTCTCGGACGGAGACACCATCGCGGTGATCCATCTCGGAGACTCAGAACAGGAGGTCCACCTCAAGGAGGGGCTCGGTGAGGTCTTCGTCAACCTCATGGGTAGTGGTACCGAGGTCGAGGTCGATGGGATGGACCCTGACGTGAATGTGTGCATCGGCGACGCGCAAGTCGGCAACCCGGCGACCAAGTGATGGCGCAACCAGTTCCGATGTCCCCCTCCACACCGCCGCTTCGGCGTGACTTCCCCTCGATCAACGGTATCCGAGCTATCGGGGCGTTGTTCGTTCTCACGACCCACGTGGGCTTCCACAGCGGCGCGTCCCTCAACTCCACCTTCAACGGTGTGTTGTCCCGGCTCGATGCTGGAGTGGCGATCTTCTTCGTGATCTCCGGCTTCCTGCTCTTCCGTCCCCACACCATCGCGTGGTTGCGCGGAACTCGGGGCCCGGACACCAAGCGTTATCTCTGGCACCGCGTCTTGAGAATCATGCCCGCACTGTGGCTGGCGGTGTTGGGTGCTTCGCTCCTGCTAAACCAGACGGACACCTCTTTCGGCACCTATTTGCGCCACGCTACGCTCACGCAGATCTATACCCCGGGCAACGAGGCACAAGGGCTCACCCAAATGTGGAGCCTCGCAACCGAGGTGGCCTTCTATATCGTGCTCCCCCTCATAGCCTGGGTTCTCACGCGCGGTCGGCCTGACCGACGCGGCGTCCACCGGCGGCTCGCACTCCTGTGCACACTGCCGGTGGTCGGTGCGGGGTGGATGGCGCTGTCAGCAGCTCACCCCGGCGTCCGGGCACTCTGGCTGCCCGGTTACGTGGGCTGGTTCGGGCTCGGGATGGCCCTGGCACTCTGGCAGGCGGCCCGGTCCGTCGGGGTTCTCGAGAAGACCTGGATCGACGACCTGGTTCCGCAGCCGTGGAGCCTGTGGGGTCTTGCGCTCGCGCTGTATCTCGTGCTCGTCTCCCCGATCGCTGGACCGTACTCATTGGCGCAGGCGACCACCGGAGAAGCTGCTGTCAAGTCCTTCCTCTATGGAGTGTTCGCCCTCCTCGTCGTCTTCCCCGCCGCCGCGGGCCCATCAACGCCCGAGGACACGGATGCCGTGCGTCTTCTTGGCGGGCGCGCCTGGACGTTCATGGGCAACATCTCCTACGGGATCTTCTGCTACCACCTCATCGTGCTGGGAGTGCTCGAGCAGATCGTCGGATACACGATCTTCACGGGGGGCTTCTTCACACTGCTCCTGTCGACGCTCGCAGGCACGGTAGTCGTCGCCTCCGGGAGCTACTACCTCGTCGAACGCCCGATCATGCGTCGAGGTCGCCGCGCCGAGAGCCCCGGCGGCAGCGGTCGCGGTCGTCCTCCTGCCGTCAGCAGGGCGACGGCAACCGCCACCAGGATCAGCACCTGAACGAGCGAATCGTCGACGGCGGCATTGGCCGCTGGCCACGGTGGCGCCGTAGCCACGAAGACTGCAGCCATGACCCCGCTGGTGGTGCCCACCGCGACGGCGGCGCCGCGGGAACGAAACAAGCTCACAATCGCCAGGGCGAGGAACGCTGCAAGGAGGCCCGACACGCCGGCCATGAGGGCGAGGACCGTGAAGACGAGGCCGCTCCAGCCCAACCAGCCCGGCAATCGCCCCTCGAGAGCGCTTGCAGTGCGCCCTCTCGAGCGTCGCAGACACGCCAGGACGATGATGGCGAGAGCGAGCAGTCCCAGTAGGAGACCCGCTCGGTAGGCCCTGTCGGGGACAAACGAGGCTGTGACCACACCCCCGTCGCCAGGGGGCAGCACCCAGCCCTGCTGCCAGCCGTTCACCCGGATGGGTGCGAGCCGAGTGCCCTCTGCATCCTCGGCCACCCATCCCTCGTTGAAGTTCTGGTGCACGAGGAGGATGGATCCCTCAGCCGTCGCTGGCGCATCCATCACGAGCTCAGCCGGTCCAGGCCGAGCGATAGGCACGGGCGCAGCCGGCTGGGCTCGAGAAGCGCCCGCTCTTGAACCGATCACGAGTGACTCCGGTATGAACTCCGGTGTCTGGTCGACATCAAGGGTCGCTATCCCTGCGGGGACGGTGAGCGCGTCGTCGACACACAACCTCCACTTAAGGGGTGCGCCGCTGAGAACGTCCGCCACTGTCCCAGTGACAGATGTGAGGTGGGCGACCCCGTCGACCACCACCTCCGGTCCGAACCCACAGGCGACACCCGTCAGCGAGCTCGCGCGCAGTGCTCCACGCGGATCGACGCCGGGAATGACGACTTCCGACACCCCGACAGGGAGAGTGGTCACGAACCCGCTCGTGGAGTCGGTCGAGCGCAACGCCTTTGAGGTGACGAACTGCAGTTCGACCTTCCTGAACGTCCTCCGTGGCCAGTTCAGGTAGCCCTCGCCATCAACTGTCAACGACTTCCCCACCCCACCGTCGAAGGACACCCGCACCGCGGAAGGCATCGAGGCGGCGAGGAAGGCATCGCGTTGGAGCTGGATGCGGCTGGTGGTCGAGCGTCGCGGCAGGGTCACTGTGAGGGTGGGCCGCTCGTCTCCCGGAGCCGCTACCCACCCCGTTCCGAGGTCTCCGTCCATCGCTGCCTCGGGCCGCCCCGCCGCGTCGGGTACGGCGCGGCTGCTCGCCTCCACCTCGACGCTTGTCAACCCTTTCAAGAGCCGCTCGACGGCTTTCCCTGGTCGCGGGACGACCGTTCCTGTCATCGGCCCCCTCACGTCCCGCGCCAGGTGCACCCAACGCTTCAGCCCACCCTCAGACTCGGGTTGACGTGCCGAAGAGCCGGTACACAACGGCCGGTTGACGACCTGAGCGCACCCTCTGCGTCCGTCGTCCGCTCGTCGCAGCAACAGGACATCTGCCTCCCCTTGGATGGGTTGAGGAACATCGAGCCCAGAGCCGAGGGGGAGCCCGGGCAATGACACCTCCGCGAGCGCTACCCCGTTCTCGACCTGACCGGCGGGCACCCCCATAACGGTCACCCGGATACGAGTGGTCAGCCCACCTGGCAGGCGGACCCGCTGGGGAGAGTCACTGTCGCTGAGGCGGGCGGTCGTCGTGCCGCCGTCGACGTCCAGACGAACCTCACTCGGAGCGGCCACCCTCCGCGGGAGACCCTGAAGCACGATGTCGAGGTAGCGGACATCGACTGCCTCCTTCAGGTGCAGCTCCAGCCACTCCCCGGTCGCCTGTCCGAAGCTGCCTGATACCCACGCGGTACCGGGGTCGCCATCGACGGCGGCCTGGGGACCATAGCCCGGTCCGAGCCGCAACGACGCGTTGGCGTCGGAGGCCGAGGAGGATGCAGTCACCGCGGTCAGAATGCCCTGCCACCCGCGTCTCGTCTTCGGGGCCTCTGCATCGGCGACGTAGTCATCGATCTCGCGCCCAGTTCTTCGTTCGCTGCTCGGGGCCAAGACCTCCGAACGGTTGTTGCTCGCGCGCCCGAAGAAGGCCTCGCGGTCTCGGTTGCCGTCAGAGGCGACCGACATCGCTCGGGCGCTCACCGCCGCCGGAAGGGAGTTGACGTCGGACCCCACGATCGCAGCGGTCGAACCCGGTAGCGCGCTCAGGGCGTCCGCCACGTCCTCGGCTCCTCCCGACACGAGGGCCAGGTGCTGCGGGCGGATGAGCGCCGCACCTGCAGAGTCGGGCACCCCGAAGACCTCGACGCTGGGATACGGAAGTCGCATCCTCTGGTCGACGGTCTCCACTGCCGACTCAGGCGCGAGTCCGGGCGGCGACCCTACTGGGGGGCCGAAGGACGCCACACGCGGCAGGCCAGAATCAGCAAGCGCCTCGTGAACGCGCATCGACTGTCCGCCAGCCGTGTCGACGGCATCGGCGCGCAGGTCGTTGCGCACCACAAGGTGAGCGATACCAGCCGACTCCAGCGCGACTCTGAGTGAGTCACCGCCAACCCCCGACTGGAGACGTCGCTCGACATCATCCAACCAGCGCGTGGTCCCGGCTGATCCCAGGGGCACCGCGTCACGGACCAGGAAGGGTGCGCGAGAGAGCGCTTGGAGCGGGTCGTCCTTCGTGGAGCCCCAAGTGAAGTCGGCGAATCCCGCGGCAGGAAGGACGAGGTTGGGCCCCGCCGCTCCCTGCTCGTCCAGCCACCTCGCAGTCTCCTGCCAGTAGTCCGGGATCGCCACGTATCCCTCGGGGCGCGCCATCACCGCAGTGATCGCGGGGGCGCCAACGATGACGACGCACGACGCCGCCCCCAGCGGCAGCAGCCAGGGTGCGAGCCCGAGCCGCCGGACGCGTGAGGCCACCTCGGCGAGGAGCGCCGCCAGCCCGATCGCGAGCGGGAGACGGACGACCAGCTCGAACTTGTGAGTGTTGCGCAACGGTGCAAGGACGCCGTCCAGCTGACCCTGAGCCATACCCGCGATCGGTGAGGCGGCTGCGCCGGTGTGCCCGAACGTCACCAGGGCCAGACCCACTAGGACCGACAAACCGAGGAAGGCCTGGTGTCGCGCAGGCGCGAGTCGGAGCCCGGCCAACCCCGCCAACGCCAAACCCGCAGTCGCGAAGATCAGTGCGGGAGTCGTCACGATGAGCCAACCGGCCGGCCACGACGGCCCAGCCGCACCGCCGAGGTAGTCCAACCAAGGCGTCGTACCCCGAAGCGCCTCGAATGGGCTCGCGAAAGCCGTGGTGACGGGGGCATTCTCGATCCAGTCGAGGAAGGGCGGGCTGTAGCGGCCCAGAAGCACCAATGGAACCAGCCACCATGAGGAGACAGCAATGACAGATGCCAACCACGCGACGCCGTGACGACGAGCCTGACCCATGTCGGCGCGCGTGGCGAACCAGAGGGCAGGAATGACCAAAGCAGCTCCGGAGGCGACGGCATTCACCCCGCCCACCAGTGCGAAGGCCAGAGCAGACCGGCTGATCCGCCAGGTCCACGAACGCCTCTCGGGTGCCACGAGGGGGAGAAGCACCCAGGGTGCCAATGCCATCGGCCAGACTTCCACGGACGTGACCGCCACCTCCGCCAAGAACCGTGGGCTCAGGGCGAAGAGGAGCGCTGCAAGGTATCGGGACCATGGCAGCCCGACATTGAGCGCCGTGGCAAGCCGCCACACCCCCAGGAACGCGATACTTAGGATGGTCGCCCACCACAGCCGCTGCACAACCCACTCCGGGGCACCAGCACTCACGAGGACCCAGTGAAAGGGGCCTACCGGGAAGAGGTAGCCGTAGGCCTGGTTCTGGAGCTGGCCGCCAGCCCCGTTCGGGTCCCACATGTGAAGAGCCCGGAGCAGAAAGCCTCCGGGGTCGGCAGTTAGGTCCAACTTGGTGTCGGGAACGACCAGCCCACCAGACTGCCGAAAAGCCAAGGCCGTCAGGAGGGCGACCCCGGCGAGAAGACGCACCCTCCACACCGCTGTGGACTCGTGAGTCCCTCTCTCGGTTTCGACGACGGCGCGCTGAGTGCTCATGTCCTTCGGAACACGATGACTGCGTTCCAGCTGAGCACCTCACGTAGACCGGGCACCCGCATCACCCAGTGGGCCCACCACGGGTGGTAGCGCGGCAGGACGTCGAGCACCGCGGCGCGGCCCTCGGCCTCCACGCCCTGGGCCCAGTCGATCATCGGCCCGACGGGACAGGGAAAGAGGCTCCGTCCGACGTCGTTCTTGGGTCGGTGGCCGTGCCGGCGGGCATAGCGGTCGGCGGCTCGCCGACCCCCGAGGTAGTGCCACGGAGATGTCTCGTGCCCACCCCACGGCGAGAGCCAGGGAGTCCACGAGATGAAGACGAGCCCGCCCGGCCTGGTGACCCGGAGCATCTCCTCGGCCATCTTCATCGGGTCAGGCACGTGTTCGAGGACGTTGCTCGAGAACGCCACATCGACGCTCTCAGACGCAAGAGGGAGCCTGAGCCCAGAGCCCCGCAGGGAGTTTCCCACAACGTCACCTCGGGCGGTCATCTCCCCCGCATCCGGCTCGATCCCGGCATAGCGCGCGCCCGCACCCGCGAAGGCTTCGGCGAAGTAGCCCGGACCACCGCCGATGTCGACCACCACGGCGCCCTCGAGAGGGATCCAACGACGGAGCATGGCCACGGAGTCCGCGGCAAGCGACCCGTAGAAACGGGCCGGGTCGGTCTGCTCGACGCGAAATGCGCGGAACAGGTCGACCGAACGGCGCAACGTGGGCCTGTCCAGGACCGCCTCAGAGGGGCCGGAGAACTGCTGTAACATCCGTCTCCGGTCGTCTGGAAAGAGCACCACGTGCGCATTGCCTTCTTGAACTGGCGTGACTCTACACATCCTGAGGGCGGGGGTGCGGAGAAGTATGCCGAAACCGTCTGTGGGGGCCTCGCCACAGCCGGCCACGACGTGACGCTCTTCTGCGCGCAGCACCCAGGATCAGCGTCTGAGGAGCACCGCGACGGGGTGCGCCTGCTCAGGCAGGGAAGCCGGCTCGGGGTGTATGCCGCGTGCGTGCGCCGGCTGCGCTCCCTCGAGCGCCAAGAGGGACGGTTCGACGTCGTCATCGACACTCAGAACGGCATCCCCTTCTGGGCCGCGGTCTGGACTCGGACCCCGGTGATCGTCCTGGTGCACCACGTGCACCGCGAGCAGTGGCCCATCGTCTTCGGTCCGGTCGTGTCGCGGATCGGATGGTTCATCGAGTCCGTTGTCGCGCCGAGGGTGTTCCGCGGCCAGCAGTACGTGGCCGTGTCCCAGCGGACGAAGGACGAACTGGCAGACCTCGGGGTGGCCCGAAGCGCCATCTCGGTGATCCACAACGGCACCGAGTCGCCATTGGCAGGTGCCGCCGGCAGGCACCCGGAGCCGCGCATCGTCGTACTCGGGCGAGTCGTGCCACACAAGCGCGTGGAGCACGCCATCGCCGTGGTGGCTCGCCTCGCGGGTCGGTATCCGAACCTGCGTCTTCGGGTGGTGGGAGACGGCTGGTGGAGCGGCGAAGTACGAGCGGAGGCCGAACGTCTCGGGGTGATGTCGAGGGTGGACCTTCTGGGTCACGTCGACGAGGAGACCAAGCACCTCGAGCTGGCTCAGGCGTGGCTCGCTCTCGCGCCGAGCATCAAAGAGGGATGGGGTTTGTGCGTGGTCGAGGCAGCGTCGCACGGCACACCCACGGTCGCCTACTCCGGGGCCGGTGGCCTCTCAGAGTCCATCGTGGACGGCAGCACGGGTGTGCTCGCAGCAGACCTCGACCAGATGGTGGCCGTCGTCGAGTCGTTGCTGGAGGATGCCCCCCGTCGTCAGGAACTGGGCGACGCCGCGAGGATCCACTCGGGCCGATTCACCTGGAGCCGGGCTGTCGAGTCCTGGGAGAAGATCCTCACGGACCGGGCAGCGCTGCTGCCGTTGGAGGCGGGAACGGACGACATCAGTGATTCCTCAGCCGGTGCTCCCAGGAGGAGCTGAGTCAGCCGCCGTAGTTGAGCAGGATGTCCGCAGGAACAACGCTGGCCTGGCCATCGGTGATGGCGGTGCCGTCCTGGGGTCCGTTGGCCGACACGATCGTGGAAGCGGCGGCAAAGGACATTCCGAGGCCGACGAGGACGCTGACGCCGAGGAGGATCAACCCGCTGCGGCTGGTGCCCGCAGCAGCGGAGGTGGTCTGGCTCATGGGGGGTATGGACCCTTTCCTACTGGACAGTACGCGCCATCGTAGCGGGTCATCACTCTGGTCGCCGCCAATCGGGTCGCGGCAGGTCAGTGGTGTCGCGTCACTCGGCGCGAGAAACGTCCCACAGGCGGTAGTTCGGGCCATCGAACACCAAGAGCCAGCCGGAGTGCACGAAGGGCAGCGCACCAGGCGTCCCCCGCCACTCGAGTACGTGGGTCACGCCGGCAGACCTGAGACTGGAGCCGTTCACCTCTCCGCGGCGCCAGTGCTCGCCTGCCGGCTGTGGGCTGTCATCGACGAGAAGCACCGTGCCGTCACGACGCACGGGGAGAGAGGTGCTCGTCAGCACCCGCCCGCGCAACGCTCGGGGCAGCGGGTCCAGGAAAGGACGTTCCGGCGCCCATTTGGGCTGCCGCAGTGGTTGCCACGGCAGCGACAGCACGGTCGTCGGCGCGGGTGAGCGGTTCACCTCATCGACGACGTCGTTCCAATCCGCTGGATAGCCGACGGGTTGGTATGCCTCCTGCACCATGCGAGGCAGGTCGGGGACCGACGTCACCGCCAACGACAGGGCCAACACACTCACGGCAGCCCCGACGCCCGGCCCCGCTCCGCGGGTGACCTGGCCCACCCCCACCGCGACGAGCAGCGCCGAGGCAAGCACCCCAGGGATCAGCAGCCTGTGCTGGTCCCGCAGCAGAGCGAACCCCGGCACGCCTTGGAGGTCAGTCACGACACCCAGCGCCGGCCCGGAGGCGAGCGCCCCGAGCGCGGCCGGCCCAAGCAGCAGCACCGCCGAGACAACACCAAGGCGTCTGCCGTGCGTTCTCCACACGATGCCCACCCCCCAAAGGGCCGTCAACAGGATCAGCGTCGAACCGAGCTCCGCCAACGGGTCCCCCCGAGAAGGGGACTGCGCACCACCGGCCCACACACCTCCCCCGTGGAGCGCAGACACCAGGAGCCCGAAACCTGTGTCGTCGGCGAGCGCGAACGCCCGCGCACCGTCCGCGTCGCCGGTCACCCCGCCGATGACGAGGGTCGGCACGAACCACGGCAGGCACCAGGCAAGTCCGGTCAGGGCCACGGCGATCACGTCGCGCCAGCGACACCCCCGCCGCGAGGCCGTCGCCAGGATCGCCGACGTGGCTGCGACCACACCACCCCACGGTGTGAGGGCAGCCGGCGCCGCCGCGACAACAAGGAGCAGGATCCTGCGGACACGTGGGTACCGTGAGCGTGCCGCCATCACGATCCATGGAAGGCACGCGTAGGCCAACAAGGTCGGAGGTTGGCCGAGCAGCAGGCGCTCGGTCACGTAAGGGTTCCACACCGCGAGCCCCGAGGCCGTGGCCGCAGCAGCCGGACCGGCGCGGGCGACGAACAGGCCTGCGCCGGTACCCGCGAGGACCAGGCACGCGGTCAACATGACCGCCTGCTGGACGCCGGGTGCAACGAACGCGGAGAACATCCACGAGACGGCATCCAACGGCCAGCCGCGCAGGGCAGAGGCATCCAGCGGAACCAAGCTCCCGGGTCGGGACGGCTCGGGGACTGCGACGAAGTCCCTGAAGAGGTACTCCCCACTCCCCCATGTGCCGCGCAGTATCCAGAATGCCGCGCTGGTCGCGGTCAGCAGAGCAGCGACGGGTGAACGCCAGTCGACGCTGACCGCCGGTGGCAGCGCATACTCGGTCGACACCCTGGTCAGACTAGTTCGCTGCACCCACCCGAGAAGCCCGTACCCTGACTCGCGTGTCGATGAGGGGACGGAGGGCGATCGCCCAAGGGGCGGGGCTGGTGGCAGTCGGTATGACCGTGATGAATGCCGCGGCATACGCCTACACCCTTGTCGCGGCCCGCCTCCTCGGCCCTCAGCGGTACTCGGCCGTTGCCGCGCTGATGGGTGTCGTGCTCGTCGTGAACGTGCTGGCACTGGGCATCCAGGCGACCACCGCCCGGCGCATCGCCGTGAACGGGGATCCTCGCGTCGCACGGACCATGCTCCGAACAGGGATCCGGGCAGCGCTCGCGCTCGGTGCGGTGTGTGTGCTGGCCTCTCCGCTGGCGGCCACCGCTTTCGATCTCAAGAGCTGGGTGACCCCCGCCACGGTGGGGGTGATCGCCGCTGCCCTCACCGTGACCGGGGTGCAGCTCGGTCTCTTGCAGGGGCGCCGACGATGGCTGGCCTTCGCGTCAGTGAGCGTGTCGAGCGGAGTCGGCAGGCTCATGGTCGGCGGGGCCGTGCTGGCGGTCTGGCCGACACCCCTCGGTGCGATGTCTGGGGTGGCCATCGGCGCGCTGGTGCCGCTCGCCCTGGGGCACGTCATCATCGCCCGCGACCTGTCTCTGGTCGAGGGGCAGCCTCATGGGTCGTCGGCAGGCGTCGTCCGTGAGGTTCTTCACGACTCGCACACCCTGCTGGCCTTCTTCGCACTCACCCAGGTCGACGTGTTCGCCGCGCGGATCACGCTGCCGCCCACGGAGTCCGGGCTGTACGCCGCCGGTCTCATCCTGGCCAAAGGGGTGCTCTTCATGCCCACATTCGTAACGGTGATGGCTTTTCCCGTCCTGGCACGGCGTGGTGGACACCGCCACCTGCACCTCCTCGGCCTCGCAATCGTCGCGTCGATCGGCGGCTTCGCGGTGCTGGGGTCTCTCCTCTTCCCGAACGTGACCCTGACCTTCGTCGGAGGTTCGCAATACGCACGCGTGCAGCCTGATCTCTGGCTCTTCGCCCTACTGGGCACGATCACCGCAATGGTCCAGCTCCTCGTGCAGACGGCCCTGGCCCGCAGCCACCGGTCAGCCGTGTGGTGGCTGTGGGGGGCGCTCGTCGTGGTGCTCACCGCCCTGCCGCTCGTGTCGACCGGTCATGAGCTGCTGCTTCTCGTCCTCGCCGTCGACACCGCCCTCCTGCTCGTGCTCGTCGCCGTGACCTGGGCCGACCACTATCACGTGCCGGGCGCCGAAGATGCCGCGATCTCGGCCGGGCTCTCACCTCAGGACCAGGACGGCTGATCCGGCGCTTCCGCTCAAAACCGCCGTCAGTGCGCGGCGTCGTGCCAGGAGCGGCCGACCCCGACGCTGACGTCGAGGGGCACGTCCAGCGCCATCGCGGCGCCCATCTCGCGGCGCACCAGGTGCTCCACCGCCTCCTGCTCCCCCGGTGCGATCTCGAGCACGAGCTCGTCGTGCACCTGGAGCAGGATCCGGGAGCGCGCGTCCTGTGCGGTCAGCGCGGAGTCGACCCCGAGCATCGCCAGCTTGATGATGTCGGCCGCCGAGCCCTGGATGGGGGCGTTGAGCGCCATCCGCTCGGCGATCTCGCGGCGCTGGCGGTTGTCGCTGGTGAGGTCGGGCAGGTAGCGGCGCCGGCCCTGCATCGTCTCGGTGTACCCGGTGGCCCGGGCCTGCGCCACGACCTCGCGCAGGTAGTCGCGCACCCCACCGAAGCGGGCGAAGTACTCGTCCATCAGCCCCTGGGCCTCGCCCGTCGAGATGGTCAGCTGCTTGGACAGCCCGAACGCCGACAGGCCGTAGGCCAGGCCGTAGCTCATCGCCTTGACCTTGCTGCGCATCTCGGGGGTGACCTCGGCCGGCTCCACGCCGAACACCCTGCTTCCGACGAACCTGTGCAGGTCCTCCCCGGTGCGGAACGCCTCGATGAGCCCCTCGTCACTGGACAGGTGGGCCATGATCCGCATCTCGATCTGGCTGTAGTCCGCCGACATCAGCGACTCGAACCCAGCACCGACCACGAAGACCTCCCGGATGCGGCGCCCCTCCTCCGTGCGGATCGGCACGTTCTGCAGGTTGGGGTCGGTCGAGGACAACCGGCCGGTCGCGGCGATCGTCTGCAGGTAGGTGGTGTGGATCCGCCGGTCGGGAGCCACCGACTTGATCAGGCCATCGACGGTGACACGGAGCCGGCTCGTGTCGCGGTGGCGCAGCAGCGCCTCGAGGAACGGGTGCTCGGTCTTGACGAACAGGTCAGCGAGGGCGTCGGCATCGGTGGTGTAGCCGGTCTTGGTGCGCTTGGTCTTGGGCATGCCCAGCTGGTCGAAGAGCACCTCCTGCAGCTGCTTGGGGCTGCCGAGGTTGACGTCATCGCGGGCGATGGCGTCATAGGCGTCCTGCTGGGCCTGGCGCATCTTCGCGGCGAAGTCGGCCTCGAGCGCGGTCAGCGCGCCCTCGTCGACGGCGATGCCGGTGCGCTCCATGCGGGCCAGGATCTCGACGAGCGGCAGCTCGAGGTCGCGCAGCAGCTCGGTGCCGCCGGTCTCCTCGAGCCGCTCGGCGAGCACCTCGGAGAGCTCGAGCACCGCCCGCGCCCGCACCATGGCGTCGCGCTCGGCGGTGTCCTCGTCGGCCGCGACGTCGAACAAGAACGTCCCCTGCGGGCTCGCGGCCTCCTCGGCCTTGAGCTCGCGCCCCAGGTGCCGCACGACGAGGTCCTCGAGGTCGTAGGACCGCTGGTCGGGGCGCACGAGGTAGGCGGCCAGCGCCGTGTCGGACACGACGCCCGCGAGCGGCAGGCCGCGCGTGGAGAGCGCCTGCAGCTGCTCCTTGGCGTCGTGCAGGACCTTGGGCGCCTGCGGGTCGGCGAGCCAGGAGGCGAGCGCGGCCTCCTGCTCGGAGGTCAGCGTCTCGAGGTCGAGGTAGCCGGTCGCGCC
>JBDSVV010000269.1:0-8869 GCA_039927035.1 Ornithinibacter sp.
CTCGCCCTCCGAGAGAATGCCGGTCGCCACCTGGTAGAGCAGCGGCTGGAACAGGTGCTGGGCCGTCGTGGCGATGAGGGTGATCTCGACGTCCTTGCGGCCCTTGAGCGCCTGGGTGCCGAACAGCCCGCCGAAGCCGGACCCGATGACGACGACACGGTGGGCAGGGGTCACGGCAGGGTCGGTCACGGCAGGGTTGGTGGTCACGACGGGTGCAACGCAGGTCGCGACCGGGGTATGCCGGGTGCGGCCGACGTGGTCGACGTCACGCAGATCGCGGTTGATCTCGTCGTACTGATGGATGATGAAGTTGCGATTGGCGACGTTTCGAGGGCGACACGAGTGAGCTTGCATCTCATCTGTGAGGGCCGTCAAGGAAGCACCGTACGCAACAAGAAAAGGGCCCCTGTCCCGCACTGATGAACGTGCAGGACAGGGGCCCAACTGGTAGCGGGGGCAGGATTTGAACCTGCGACCTCCGGGTTATGAGCCCGGCGAGCTACCGAGCTGCTCCACCCCGCGTCGAGTGAGTCACGTTTCCGAAGAACCGTGCTCGGTATGACCGAGCGTACGCGAGACACGGCACGGGCACCAAATCTGCCCTCGTCGGTGTCAGCCGGTGGGGCTGGGTGTGGGGCTCGGGCTGCCCGTCGGGGATGGGCTCGGAGTCGGGCCGGCCTCGAGCAGTGGCGCGATGGCGTTCGCCTTCTTGATGGCCGCGTCGAGGCGCTTCTGGGCCTCGCCGTATGCCGTGAAGTCGCCCTTCTTCAGCGCGTCCTGTCCGGCCGTGAAGGCCGCCTGGACCTCGGTGAGTGCCTTCGCGAGCTGCGCGGCCGCCGTGCCGGTCGGCGGCGGGGTCGTGCCGCCGACAGTTCCTCCGCCCGTGTTGTCACCCCCGCCCGCCTGCTGACCGTCCTCACTCGCGCCGAACAGCCCGCTGACGGCCTGCTCGAGCGTGTCGCCCCAGGCGACCGTGGACCCGTAGACCGCCACGTTGATCTTGTTCTGCGGGAAGGAGCCTGAGCCGGCCGAGGCCTGCACGTAGATGGGTTGGACGTAGAACATCTTTCCCTGGAGCGGGAAGGTGAGCAGGTTCCCGAACGTCAGCTGCTTGCCGGACCCCGAGTTGTTGGTGATGTACTGCGCCAGCGAGAGCTGCTCGGCCGTGTTCTGCGAGCGCACCGGTGAGTTCTGGATCTGGTTGAGCACCTGACCCGGACCGGCGGGGGTCGCTGCCCCGAACTCCAGGAGCCGCAGCGACCCGTAGGTCTCGGCGGGGTTCCCCGGGTCGTTACCGGCATCAGCGTTCACCGCCAGCAGTCCTCGCAGGATCTCCCGTCCGCCCTCACTGTTGCTGTTGGGCACGAACGGCGAGGTGATCGAGAAGGCTGCTTCCTTCTCCCCCGGCATCGCGATCGACTGGAAGACCACGGGCTGGTCCTGTGCCGGCTGGGACGGGTCCCTGGGCACGCGCCACTTGTCGGTGGCGCTGAAGAAGTTGCCCGGGTCGGTGACGTGATATTCGGTGAGCAGCTCGCGCTGGACCTTGAGCAGGTCCTGCGGGTAGCGGATGTGTGACATGAGGTTGCCGTCGATCTCCGAGAGCGGTCGCACCGACCCCGGGAACGCCTTGCTCCACGCCCTGAGCATCGGGTCCGTGGTGTCCCAGCCGTAGAGCTTGATGCTGCCGTCGTAGGCATCGACGGTCGCCTTGACGGCGTTCCTCACGTAGTTGAGCTGGCCCTGTCCGACCGTGACGACGTTCGAGCGCGCGGCCACCGAGTCCGAGGTGGCGTCTGCGAGGTCGAGCAGACGGCTGTTGGGGTAGTTGGCCGAGGTGGTGAAGCCGTCCACGATCCACTTGACGTGTCCGTCGATCACGGCCGGGTAGACGTTGCCGTCCAGGCGCAGCCATGGGGCAACCCGCTCCACCCGTTCCGTGGGCGTGCGGTGGTCCAGGATCTTGGACTTCGAGTTCACCGCCCCGGAGAGGAGGAAGTTCGCCTCGCGGTACTTCACGGCATACGCCAGGCGCCGGATGCCGGAGCCGATGTCGACGCCGCCCCCGCGGGTGTAGGTGTTGTTGACTGCGGCTTCACCGTCGTTTCCTGCCGGGAAGTCGAACTCCGCGGGCTTGCTCCCGTCGGGTGCGCCCACGATGGAGTAGCTGGGTGAGAGCTCACCGAAGTAGACGCGCGGCTCGTACTTGCCCAGGACGTTGCGGCCCCCGCCCTCGAAGAAGACCGGGTCACCCTCCGGGGTGCGCTGGTTGCCGTAGGCGGCGTAGAACCCGTAGCCGTGGGTGTAGACGGTGTGGTCGTTGAGCCAGTTCCGCTGGTTGTCCGGCAGGCCGCCGAGGTTGATCTCGCGCATCGCGACCACCGCGTCACGGGTCTGGTTGCCCACGGTGTAGCGGTCGACGTCGAGGGTGTCGGGGAACGCGTAGTAGTCGCGCTGACCCTCCAGCTGACGGAAGGTCGGGGCGACCACGTTGGGGTCGATGATCCGCACGCCCGGGATGTCGTTGGCGGCGGCGCGCAGGGCAGGCTTGTTGTCCTCCGCCGGCGGCGTCGGGTTCGGGATCCGCGTGACGCGGTCGAGCCCGAAAGCGGTGCGCGTAGCGTTGATGTTCTTCTGGATGAAGGGCGCCTCCAGAGCCTTCTCAGAGGGCTTGACCCGAAGCGACTGGATGAGTGCCGGGTAGATGCCCCCGACCACGACTGCGGTGACGACGAGCAGCGCGGCTCCCGTGATGGGCAACCGCCAGGACCGGGACCAGATCGCCGCGAGGAAGAAGCCGGCGCACATCACGGCCGCGACCGCGAGGATCGCCTTGGTGGGCAGCACGGCATTCGCGTCGGTGTAGGTGATGCCGGTGAGCAGCCCACCCTTCTGGGTGGAGAGGGAGTATCGGTCGAGCCAGTAGGAGGCGGCCCGGGTCAGGGCGATGAGGGCCCCGAGGATACCGATGTGGACGTACGCGGCGCGGGTGGTGGGCCCCCGCCCGGGGAGCTGGAGCCCGCCGTAGAGGTAGTGGGTGAAGGCGGCCGCGATGAACGCGAGCACGAGAACGACGGTGACGAAGCTGACGACGAAGTTGAGCCACGGGAGGGTGAAGACGAAGAACCCGACGTCCATGTTGAACTGGGGGTCCTTGACCCCGAAGTCGCTGCGGTTGCGCCAGAGGAGGTAGGTGCTCCAGGCGCCCATTGACCCCGAGCCGGCGAGGAGGCCCAGCACGACCGGGACGACGACGACCCCGATACGTCGCAACGGCTCGATGGCCTGGCGATACTGCTCGAGCACCTGTTGGGCGGGTGTGACCGGCACGTACAGGGGCCGGGTGCGGAAGGCGATCACCAGGCTGGACGCGACGGCCCCCCCGGTGACGAGCGCAGCCACCGTGAAGATCACCGCCTTGGTGGAGAGCTCCTTGACGAAGACGGAGCGAAAGCCGACCGAGTCGTACCACCACACGTCCGTGAGGATGTCTGCGGCAATGCCACCGAGGATGGCCAGGCCCGCCAGGACGAGGAGGGTGGTGCCAAGCGGACCCCGCCGGCGCTTCTGCGCCTGTGGACGGGGCGGCCGTTGCTGCCCTCCGTCGTCACCTCCATCCGGACGCCGTGCACCGTCATCGGGACCCATCGGCCCGCCGAACCATTCCGAACGACTCACTGCTCTCCTGCTCCCGTCCGGGTTGGGACCCCTGCCGACGTTGACGGCCCAACCTACATCGGCCCGTTCAACGGACCATGAGGCACCATGGTTCCGTGCCTCAGCAACCCCAACCCGTCACCGACCCCCTGACACTCGCCGCGCTCGACGCCGAGCGACATGTCGCACGCTCCGGGTGGGACCAGCCCGTGCGGTTGTTCGCGCTCGTGCCCACCAACGACCTGCTCGAGCTCGAGCCACACCTCGCAGCAGGGCTCTCGACGCACGACAGGATCGAGGGTGCACTCAGCGCGGTCGAGCAGGAGGACCTACCCGCCGGTGACGGTCTCGAGGACCTGCTCGCGAGGATCGCCTGGCCGGACCAGGTGGCCGGCTGCGCGCTGGCCGTCGAACGCATCGTCGTTCCCCCGGCCGCGGAGCGTGACCTGCCCGAGAACCCCGATGCCGCCCTCCGGCTGATCTCCGAGCACCCGGAGCGGGCCGACGTGCGCCTTCTGGTCGCGGTGACACGCGACGGCAGCGCACGGTGCCTGCTGCGTCAGCGCGACCACGACGAGGACGACCGCGTCGCACTCGGGGAGGACATCGCACCGGGCCTGGTGCACGCACTGCGCGAGACCTTCGCCGACTGACCCGAGCGGTGGCCGCACCCGCAGGGAGTCGACCCGTTGGTCAGGTGTTCACGCTCCTGTCGGGACCGAGGACGCGGCCTGTTGGTCCATTCATGTGCACGCGCGCAGGGCCGAGCCCTCGCCCTTCGCGACCTTCTCGACGGCCGCCAGTCCCTCGGCGAAGGTCGCGACCCGCACCACCTGGAGTCCGTCGGGCACGTGACCGACGACCTCCGAGCAGTTGTCGGCGGGCGCGAGGAAGACCGTGGCCCCGGCGTCGCGAGCTCCCACGAGCTTCTGCCTGATGCCGCCGATCGGACCGACGGCACCGCTGTCGGTCATCTCCCCGGTGCCGGCGATCTTCGTCCCACCGGTGAGCTCTCCGGGGGTGAGCACGTCGTAGATGGCGAGACTGAACATCAGACCCGCCGAGGGTCCCCCGACACTGCCCGTGTTGACGGTGACCTCGACCGGGAGGTCGTAGTCGACCCGGAGGTTGACCCCGATGATGGTGCTCCCATCGGAGGCCTTCCCGGCGGTGACCTCCAGCGTGCGGCGCTTCCCGCCGCGAGTGACGACCACCGCGATGGTGTCGCCGGGGGCGTTCCGCTTGACGGCGGTGCGCACGGCATCCGGGTCGGTCGCGGCGTCGCCGTCCACCGACACGAGCACGTCACCGGGCTCGATCACCCCTGCAGACGGGCTCCCCTCAGGGACCGAGGCGATGTCCACGACCTGGTCGACCTCGCGCCCGAGTGCCCGGAGGGCGGTGGCCGTGGCAACGGTCTGGGAGGCCGCCATCTGGGCTGCGCCCTCTTGCTGCACCTGCTTCTGACTGGCATCGGGCGGGTAGACCTGCTCCACCGGGACGACCACCTCGGAGTCCCGCAGCCCGGCGCGCGCGAGGTCGTAGACGGTGATGTTTCGACGGCCAGGACCACCCTCGACGAGAACGGTCGTGTAGTCGAGGTTGCCCGCCGTTGGGTAGGTGGGGGCGCCCTTCACCGACAGGATCGGGCTACCGTCCTCATCGCCGAGGATGTTCGTCGCGGGCCCCGGGAGCAACACGACGTAGGGCAGGCCCACGAAGCTCAGAGCAGCCGCGAGGGCGATGATGACGAAGGTTCCCACCAGCAGCGCCGCAGAGAGCCTGCCCGGGCGCCGGGGGTACACCGGCCCCGAGGTACCGGATGCCGTGGGGGCGTGGGAGCCGGGGGTCACGGCAGTCCGACCCACTCCGCAGACCCGTCGTCGAAGTGCTGGTGCTTCCAGATCGGGGTCGTGGACTTCAGGGTGTCGATGAGGTCGCGGCAGGCGTCGATGGCCTGGCTGCGGTGGGGTGCGGATGCCGCCACGACGACCGCGAGGTCGCCGACGCTCAGGGCCCCCGTCCGGTGCACGGCAGCGACGCGCACGGCCTCGGTGCGCTGGGCGACCGTGGCGCAGGTGCGACGAAGCACCTCGACGGCGCTCGGGTGGGCCGAGTAGTCCAGGGCCGACACGTCCTGACCCTTGTCGTGATCGCGCACCACCCCCACGAAGAGGGCGATGCCCCCGCACGTCGGATGCCGCACGGCGGCGAGCACCTCATCGACCGACAACGGCTGGTCTCGCAGGTCGGCAAGCGCGACCGGGTCGTGGTCCTGCGGCAAGAAGGCTCCTCGGGGCGGCTCCGCGGAACTTCCGGGCCCGCGTCGTGGTTGGCTGTATCGAGACGACATCCTCTCACCAGCCGCGAGGAGACCCCAGTGAGTGACGCCCAGGACGACGAGACCCCAGACCTGCCACCCGAGATCGAGCAGCTGCTGCGCGGCCTCACCGGTGGTCAGCTCGACCCCGAGGTGGCCTCGATGATGCAGGGGATGGGCCTGGACAAGGTCGACCCCCAGATGCTGGCGATGGTGATGGGGCAGGTGCAGGCGATGTTCGCCGCGCCCGACACCGGCACAGCCGTGAACGCCGAGATCGCCACCGACACCGCGCGCAAGACGGTCTCGGCCGCCGGCGACCCGAGCACCAGCGACTCCGAGGTCCGAGCTGCCGCCGAGGCCGTCCAGGTGGCCGGACTGTGGCTCGACACCGTCACCGACCTCAGCGCACCAAACCTCCACGGCACCGCGTGGAGCCGTTCGGAGTGGGTGGAGGCCACCATGCCCGTCTGGACCGGGCTGGTGGAGCCCGTGGCGGCCGGGGTGAGCGACGCGGTCGGTAGGGCCATGACGAGCCAGCTCGACGGCTTGGGCGAGTCAGGTCTCCCGGAGGGAATGCTCGAGCAGGCAGGGCCGATGCTCCGGCGGATGCACGGTTCGATGTTCTCCCTGCAGCTCGGGCAGGGCGTGGGCACCCTGGCCGGTGAGGTGCTCACCGGGTGCGAGGTGTCGCTGCCGCTGGTGCCCGCCCCGACCGTCGTGCTGATGCCTTCCGCCCTGCGCACGTTCGCCGAGGGGTTGGAGGTCGACGAGCCGCAGGCCCGCCTCTACCTCGCGGTGCGTGAGGTCGCCAGGGTGCGGCTCTTCACCGCCGTCCCGTGGCTGGCCCCGGCACTCCTCGCAGCGGTCCGCGACTACGCCTCGGACATCACCATCGACACCAGTGCGATCGAGGAGGCGGTCAGCTCGATCGACCCATCAGACCCTGAGGCGATCCAACAGGCCCTCCAGGGAAGGCTGTTCGCGCCCGCGCAGTCTCCCTCCCAGCAGGCCGCACTGCTCCGGCTGGAGACCCTCCTCGCCCTCGTCGAGGGGTGGGTCGACGTCGTGACCGAGCGCGCCACCACCGCACACCTCCCCCAGACCGACGCGCTGGGAGAGGCCGTGCGCCGGCGCCGCGCCACCGGCGGCCCTGCCGAGAAGGCATTCGGCGCGCTCGTCGGGCTCGAGCTGCGGCCGCGGCGCCTGCGCGATGCGGCCAACCTCTTCCGCGCCCTGGAGAGCGAGTCCGACGCCTCTGGTCGTGACGGCGCCTGGCGGCACCCCGACATCGCCCCCTCGGCCGCGGACCTGGACGATCCGCTTGGCTACGTCCAGCGAACCACCTCACCCGCGGAGGACCCGATGGACGACGAGCTGGACGCTCTGCTGCGCGGCGAGCAGCCCGGGTGAGCAGCAGTCGCTCGAGTGACCCCGGGCGACCACCGCACGTCGCAGATCCTGCGGTCGTGGCCACCTACGACGCACTGCACACGGACGTCCGCCACGTCCTTCGCCGGTGGGTTGCGCCCGACGCACAGCAGGAGGCACTGCGCACGGCATTCCTGAACCACCTGGACGACCATCCCGATGCGGTGGCGAAGGCCGGCCCGGGGGCACACCTCACCGCATCGTGCCTGGTCCTGGACGCATCGGGGGAGCACGTCCTGCTGACTCACCACAAGCGCGCCGGGCAGTGGTTCCAGTTCGGGGGACACCTCGAGCCGGGCGACCGCTCCGTGCTGGAGGCCGCCCGCCGTGAGGCCCGGGAGGAGTCCGGGCTGGACCACCTCTCACCGACGCCGACCCCGGTCCAGCTCGACCGTCACGTCCTCGTGGGTGACTTCGGGGCGTGTCGCGAGCACTTGGACATCCGGTATGCCGCGCTGGCGCCCGAGCGCAGCATGCCCAGGGTGAGCACGGAGTCCCATGACGTGCGTTGGTGGCCGGTCGCCGCGCTGCCCGCCGGCACCGCCAACGAGTTGCAGCCCTTGGTCTCAGCGTGTCGGCGGGCCCTCGGCCTCTGCGCCCCCTGACGACGCAGGGTCCTCCACCTCCTCGTCCCCGGCCGGTGGCAGCCCCTCGGCGTGGGCAACGCCGTCCAGGAAGCCCTTCGCGCGATCCAGGTGGGGATAGGAGGCCAGCAGCCTCCAGAAGGCGGGCCCGTGCCCCGGGACGAGCAGGTGGGCGAGCTCGTGGAGGAGGACGTAGTCCAGGACGTGGTCGGGAACCTCACGAAGCCGGTCCGAGACGCGGATCGTGCCCTCGGCGGGGGTGCAGGACCCCCATCGCTTTGTCATCGTCGACACCCACCGGACGCTCTGGGGTCGCGCGTGCCCCCCCAGGTAGCTGCCCGAGAGGCGCGTCGCGCGGGCTGCGAGCCCGGCGTCGTCGATGTCGCGCCGTCGTTCGGAGGCCTCCAGACGGACGAGCATCCGCGCAACCCAGTCGGCCTCCTCCACCGCGCTGAACGACGCCGGGATCAGCACGACGGTCCGGTGCCCGTCGCGGTACGCGCTCACGGTGCGCCGACGCCGCCGACTGCGGCGGACCTCGACGTCCGGCGTGCTCACCTCGCAAGCGTAGGCGGAGTCGGCGCGCAAGGGGCGGATGGTGGCAGTGTGGTGGGAGGGGCGAGGGAGGTGTCTGCGCGGCGCGCGTCAGGGCCGCGCGCACCGTGAGTGCGTGGCAATCTTGGGGATGTCCAGGCCGCGCTCGCGGCGATCCCGACCGGCGCGGCCCGTCCGCCGCCGACGACAAGGAGAAAACCTTCATGGCTGACGAGACCTACAAGGGCGAGTTCTACTGCGTGAAGTGCAAGGAGAAGCGCGAGGCCGAGGGCAAGGTCGTCGTCTCCGAGAACGGCCGCCGGATGGCCAAGGGCGTGTGCCC
>JBDSVV010000270.1:0-11617 GCA_039927035.1 Ornithinibacter sp.
TGGCGGCCGCGTAGGCAAGGATGCTCTCGCGTGGTCGAACTGCCGCGACCGAGCTGACGACGACGACCGTCCCGTGGCCCTGGGCAGCCAATCGGGCCGCGCACCCGTCCAGGACGAGAGCGGGGCCCACGAGATTGACCGCCAGCATCTCCTCCAGGTCTCGCTCCCGCACCGAGGATGCCGCGGAGCCTGCCTCTGTGACCGGCTGTGGTGAATCATGACCCATCGTGCCCACGGACAGCACGACCGTGTCGAAGGACCCCCAGACCTGCCACGCGTCGTCGAGCAGGGTCTCGGTCTGCGTGCTGCCCCAGTGCGCGTCGTAGGAGAGCGTCGAGGTGTCGTGGCCGTTGGCCCGGAGGTGGGCGACACCGGCATCCAGTCGTTCCGAGGGCCTTCCGGCGAGCACGGCCTGCCCACCCGGCTTCAGGATCGACTCGACGATGGCGAGCCCGATCTCCGAGGAACCCCCCACCAACAGCACGCGACCGGAGGTGCTCATGACGTCGCCCGCTGGGGCGCGAGCCGCAACCGACGCGACAGGTCGGACCCGAACGCCCCGCGGGGGTCCATCAGGGTGCGGGCCTGCTGCCACTCGCCCAGGCGCGGGTACATCAGGGCGAGGCTCTCGGCGGGGAGCCGGGAGTCCTTGGCCAGGTAAACCCGCCCGTGGGCCGCCGCAACGACCTCGTCGAGGTCCCCCAGGGCCAGCTCGAGCCCGGGCCACCTCGCCGGGAGGTCCAGGGCAAGGGTCCACCCCTCCATCGCGAACGTCAAGGGTCCCGGGTCAGCGGGACCGAGTCGCTTGAGGACCGCCAGTGCTGGTGGGGTGCGGTGCTCGGCCAGCAGGTCGAGCGCAACACCGATGACCGCCACCGACGTCGTGGGCACGACGAACTGATACTGCACCAGTCCCTCACGACCGAACAGCGCGGGCCACAGCTCGCCCCGTCGCAGCGGCTGGAGCGCGGAGGGGATCGAGGAGGTCCGGGGCAGACGGGGGATCGGCACGGCCCAGCGCGCTCGATTGGCGAGGACGATGCCGGCACGACCGACGACTCCGGCGCCCGGGAGGGAACGACCATCCCTTCCGGGTCGCCGCAGAGCGCCGGCGCCCGGGCGGGTCGCCGCGGGGCCGGCACCGACCTCACGGCCGGGCACCCTGGTCGTCTGCACCAGTCCCCGCCCCCGGACGCCACGCGGGGCTGTTCCCTCCAACCACGCGACGCTGTGGAGCAACGGGTCGGAGCGCTGCTCCACCGCAGTCGACTCGAGCTGGTCGAGCACCGCGCCGAGGTCCCCGGCCCGCTGGCGCATCGTGCTCGCCGCCCCGGGACCGGTGGGGAGGAGCTGGAGCGCGACGGTGGTGATGATGCCGGTCAGGCCCATTCCCCCGACGGTCGCCCAGAACAGGTCGTGGTCGCGCCCCGGGGTCAACATCCGCGACTCCCCGTCGGCATCGAGGACGACGAGCCAGCGCACGTGACGACCGAAGGACCCGGCGCCGACGTGGTTCTTCCCGTGGATGTCCGCTGCCACGGCGCCTCCGACCGAGACGTGTGGGGTGCCGGGGAGCACCGGTGGGGTCCAGCCACGAGGGGACAGGATCCGCACCAGCTCACCGAGGGTCATCCCGGCCTCGACGACGACGATGCCCCGATCGTCATCCAGGGACACGAGCCGATTGAGGCCACTGACGTCGATGACGGTGCCGCTTCGGCGCGTCGCCGCATCTCCGTAGGCGCATCCGGCACCTCTGGCGAGGACGACCCCCGCCGCGTCGGCGACCGTGGCCGTGAGTGCCGCCAGGTCCGTCGGTCGAAGCACACTGCAACACGCCGTGTGCGTCCGGCCCCAGCCACGGAGCACCTCCCGGTGCGGATCGCTGACCGGATGGGTGACCCTGGCGGTGGCCGCGACCGCGGCGGGAGGGGTGCTCATGGTTCGAACGCTAGGTCGTGCAGGCTGAGGCCACCCTGAGCGAGTCGCACGCCGCCGGCCCGCGACGGGCGGACCACGAGCGCAGCTGCGGCGGAATAGGCCATCTCGTTGCGCCACAAAGCATCTGCCCAGTCGAACTTCGGCACGTGGTGGGCATTGTGGGCTCTGATCCGATCCAACGTGGCTGGCTCGGTGCAGAGCTGCGCGAGGGCGTCTGCCATCGCTGCGTCTCCGTCGACCAGCAGCCCGTCGACCCCGTGGCGGACGAACTCCTCGACTCCGGTGCCAGAGCGAGCCAGGACCGCCAGCCCTGCGGTCCTCGCTTCGAGCGCCGCGATCCCGAAGGACTCCATGGTGGCGGGCGCGACGAAGACGTCAGCAGAACGGTAGACCTGCGCGATCTCCGCGCGGGTCAGCGCACCGACGGTCTCGACCCAGTCCAGGCCAGATCGCCGGATGGCGCGATCGACCGCTACACGCAGTGGGCCGTCACCCACCAGCACTGCCCTCATCGGCACATCGGGGGGAACCAGGCGCCGGGCTCGGGCCAGCAGGGAGACGAGGTGGAGCGGTCGCTTCCGTCGAGCCATTCTGAGCACCGCCACGATCGTCACGCCATCACGTCGACGTCGCTCGCCCGGAAGCCAGTCGGCGCTCTGCACGGCGTTCGGGAGCACCATGACCGGTCGTCGGACGGCGCGGCGCACCGGCTCCGCGGCGGCGCTGCTCACCGCTGCCCACTGGATGGGCAGGGTGTCCCAACCGCGGGTCGATCCGACAACCCGGGCAATCGGCCACATGTCCGTCCACATGGAGTGGACGGTCGCGACGACGGGTGTGCCGTGGCGAGCGGCATCCACCGCCGCGCGAACTGCCCAGGGAGAGAGCGCAGAGACGTGGACGTGCACGGCATCCGCATCGTCAACCAGCGACCCGACTCGGCGTCGGTCCCGGACCACGGCCACGCCATCGTGCTGCTCCGACGGTGCCGACGGGGTACGGGTCAGCACCGTGACGTGGTGACCCTGCGCGATCTGGTGATGCGCCAGGTCGTGGACGAAGACCTCGATGCCTCCCACCGTCGGGGCGTAGGTGTCGCTCACGTGCAGGATCCTCATGACGGTCCTCCGGCACGCCGCGCTCGCATCGTGAGCCAGCAGGCCAGCCACACCCCACCGATGGGGATCTCGAGCAGAAACGTGAAGCCGCGATACACCAGCACCCCAACGGCGACTCCGAGTGGCGCACCGCCCAGCGCCACGAGGGTCGCCGCTGTGGCGGCCTCAGTGATGCCGGTGCCGCCCGGGGTCAGGACGGCCATGCTGAGCATGCGCTCCACCGCGAACCCGGCGATCACGGCGGACAGGGGGGCACTCGCGCCGGTCACGGTGAGGCAGGACCAGAGCAGTGCGCCCTGGAGCACGACGTAGGCGGCCATCCCCGTCGTGAGCTGGGGCCAGCGGGTGCTGATGATGGTGCGGCTGTGGGCCCTCGCGTCCCGCGCGCCGTCCACGAAGACGTCGACGCGACGAGCCGCCCCGACCGGGAGCCACCGCCGAGTCGTGGTTCGCACCAATCGCGCCAGTCCGCGAGCTGTCCCGTCGTGGGAGAGCAGGGCGACCCACAGTGCGCCGAGGACGAGCAGGGACACGGTGGCAACGGTTGCCGCCGTGCGCAAGGAGCCACCGGGAAGCACGCCGAAGGTCAGGAGGGCCACCAGCGCGACGGTCGGGACGGCAAGTTTGGCCAGCACGTCCCAGATGTTCGACACCACGGTGAATGCCGCGAAGGACGATCTCGTGAACCCCCAAGCCGTGGCCATGGACAGGTTCGTGGCGACACCCAGCGCGCCGCCCATCGGCGCGACGTTGGAGACCGCGCTACCGGTCAGGTTGAGGGTGAGGGCTCGCCGTCGGTTCAACCCCGGCAGTGCGCCGGTGAGAACGAAGGAGTGGGCGAGCAGGCCACTGGCCCACAAGAGCGCCAGAAGAGCGAGTCGAGGCGCTCCGATCCCGTTGAGGACCGGGCCGATCGCCGACCAGGCAACACCGGTGGCCCGTGGCAGCAACCACCACAGCGCTCCAGCGCCGGCCAGCACGGCGGTCCCCGACCGGGCCAGCGGCCCGAGCCGCACACCGGTGCCGGGCGCTGCGGTCGCGGTCATGCCGTCCTCCTGTGATGACCCCAGCAGGTGCTGGATGCGACCAGCATCGATCACGGGTGCTGAACGCATCCTGAGCGTCACGGCATCCTTCGACGGCGGCCTCGGAACCGCCCTCGGACAAACGCGGGTCAGGTACTCCGCCCCAGTGCGCGGACATCGGTGGCGTCGGCAAGCTGGGCGACGATCACGTCGACGCCGGCACCGTTCGGGTGATCGCCGTCATCGGCCAGCAGTGGCGCTGCTCCACCAGCCCCGAAGAAGGGTGTCGCGAGGTCAACGCACATCGCGGACGACGTCTCCGCCGCTCGACAGATGGTCTCGTTGGTGTCCACCGTCAGGGCCCTGCTCCACGCGAGCTCAGCCGCGCCGCCAGGCACGATCGAGGGTTCCCCGTCCGGAAAGACGTTCCAGTAGGTCCCAACCAGGATCTGCGCGTGCGGACCGGCCAGATGCCGCGTGTCGGCCAAGAGTGCCGCCAGGTGCCCGCCCATGGACTTGACGAGCGGCCCGTAACAGCCTGCGTCGCAGCCGCCGGCCTCGTACCGATCATCTGCGGGCCCGAGGTCGTTGGCACCGACGATGACCAGTAGCACATCGGCCGCAGCGATCACGTCGCGGTCGATCACGCCCCCCTTCAGGTCGGCCTCGGTGGAGTCCGCAGTCGACCCACCCTGCCCGAGGTTCACGGCGGACACCCGGCCGCGAGACCTCGCCGCGAGCTCACGCGCATACACGGCCGGGATGCCGTCGCAGTCGCAGGCCGTGCCGGACATCACGGAGTCGCCGATCCCGACGACTTGCGTCGTCGGGATCGGCGCAGCCGACGACGGGCGGGTCGCAGAGGGCAAGGACCTGGGGGCCGGATCAGCCGTGAGCGCCTGCGCCCCGAGCACAACCACCACCGCCGCGATGACCGAGAGGGTCGTCGTGCGCACGACCCGGCGAGCAGGCACTAGATACCGGACTGGTCGAGCCATTGCAGCGCGGGAACCAGGTAGGTGCGATAGGCCTTGACGTTGTGACCACCCTCCGGGAAGGCCACGTGACTGATACCCGGGTCGGAACCGCTCTCAGCCAGCAACGGCGTCGTGGAGGCCCACGCCTCCCTGTCCTGCTTGCCCACGACGACGAGCAGCCGACTGCCGCGCATACCGTGCTTGCGGTAGAGCCAGCGAGGGGAGTTCCCCTCGCGCGCAACCGCGCTCCCGTGGAAGAGGTCGCCGGTCGTGCTGTCGGTGATGGCATCGAAGTAGCCGCCGAACGACACGGCGGCGTGGAACTCGTTCGGCTGGGTGAGCAGCACCTTCGCGGCGCAGAAACCCCCGGTGCTCCATCCCATCACGGACCATCCAGAACCCGGACGAGTGACGCGGTAGTGCGCGGCGAGCGCGGTGGGCACGTCCTTGATCAGCCAGCTCAGCGCCTGAGGGCCACCTGAGACATTCGTGCACTCCGTGTCCCGGGGCCGATCTGTCATCAGGGGCGGAAAGACCGCGACGAATGGCTTGACCCTCCCGGCCGCGATGGCCCGGCTGGCGACGGAGCCGAAGTCATACTGCTGGAAGACGTGCGCGGGTGAGCTGGGTTGTCCTGGTAGGAACATGACGACTGGGAACTTGATGGTCGAGTACCGCTTCGCGGAGTACTGGGGCGGGAGCCAGACCAGGGTGTCCAGCGGACTCCCCGAGTACCCGTCTCGCACCGTCATGGTCTGGATGGTGCCCGACCCGCGCCCCCCGGGCCGCCCAGCGAACACAGCGACCGAGCCCTGCATCCCATCTGCGCTTCCGCCGGCCACGATGGGCGCGGCCTGAGGCGTCTGGCCGAGCAGGTCCTCCCACGACGCATAGAAGCCGTACTGGTTGTTCACGACGAGCGCGACCGTGGCGACCGCCATCACCTGCGCGGCCACGACAAGGGCACCTCTCGCCACGAGCTCCAGGGCCCGGCGGCGTG
The DNA here is from genome assembly GCA_039927035.1 of Ornithinibacter sp. GTDB lineage: Bacteria > Actinomycetota > Actinomycetes > Actinomycetales > Dermatophilaceae > Fodinibacter. The sequence continues at coordinate 6,062 of JBDSVV010000270.1, forward strand.
GCACGCGGCGGAACCGCGTCACCACGGCAGCCAGGACTGTCGCGCCCGTGAGCAGGGCGCTGAGGACCACCAATGACTGCGCGGTGAGATCGAGCACGACATCCTCCGAGATCCAAGGCCTGTCATGGACGCTAGATCCTCGGAGTGCCCTGTGTCACACGGCGCTCAGCCGCGCTTCAGGTGGGCGGCTCGTCCGCGATCTCGGCTCGCCTCGCCAGGGCGATGCAGCCGCCGACGGTGGTCAGGAACCCGATCAGGGCGAGCGTTCCAAGACCCGCGCGCACGTTGTCCCCGAGGAGCGCAAGCCCGATACCCGCCGGGATGACCGTCTCCACCCCGAAGGTCAGGGCGGCCACCACCGTGACCGGTCCGGCCTTGAGCGCGAGGGCATAACAGAGGAACGCCACGAGCGAGTAGCCGACCAGGGCCAACACCACGGGGTCGCGGGCGCCTGACCACCACGGGTGCGGGATGGCGATGACGCGCGCCGCGATGCCGACCCCGCTGAAACCCAGGCCGGCACCCGTGGCCAGGAGTGCGACCGGGGGGCGGGACCGGGAGAGGATCCGGGACCGTGCCGCCAAGGCAGCCGTCCCGATGGCGCCGACCCTGACGGCCCCGACCCCCGCGAGGAGGGCGAGCGGTGCGACCCCGATGAGCAACAGCCAACCCTGGGGCGGGCTCACCGCGACTGACTCACTGGGGGCCGCACTGGCCGCCAGGGCCACCAGTCCGACCCCGATGACCACCAGCGCGGCGACCTCACCGGGCCGCAGGCGCGCTCCGAGGAAGAGGATGGCCAGCACGACGGTCACCCCGACGCTCGAGGCGATCACCGACTGCACCAAGAACAGGGGCAGCGTCCTCAGCGCTACCAGTGAGGCCACGAACCCCGCGGCATCCAGGAGCAGCCCGACAGCGAACAACCGTGCCGCCCAGAGCCGGCGGGCCATCCGGCATCCTGCCGGCAGCGCTGCCACCCGGCGCACGCCGACCGCTTGCAGCACGGTGGCTGCACCGTAGAAGAGCGCTGCCAAGAACGCGCCCAGGAGGCCGGGGATCACTCCACGATCCTCGCAGCAGGGCGCGATGGCTCCCCATCCGCGTTCTGTACAGTGAGCCGACCGGACCTGGCTGTGAGCTCATCTCACCGGGCGGGCATGGAGGTATCGATGGGGTCCGCTCGTGGTGGAGACCACCCGGCAGCCGAACGAGGTGACCGCCCGACCCCTGCGCAGATCTGCCTCGACGTGCTCAGCGTCGTGGTTCCGGTGCACGGTGTCCTCGTTGCCACGAGCGACCTCCACCTTCCTCCCCTTGCCACTGAACTCTCCACTCGCACAACGGATGCACTCGTTGAGCGGATCGGCGCGGCGCCGGTGCACACGGTGGTGCTCGTGGGAGACGTCCTCGAGCTGCTCGGCTTCCCGGACGCCGGGCCGGGAGAGGTCCTCGACGCCCATCCCCGTCTCGTCGACGCCTTGGGTGCGGTGATCGCCGAAGGTGGCCAGGTGGTCTACGTGGTGGGCAACCACGACGGGGACCTCGCCTGGGACGAGGACGCCGCGAGGCAGGTCCTCACCCGGCTGGAGGTGAGACTGTGCCTCGCCGCGGAGATCCTCTTCGAGGGTGCGCCGCACGAGCAGCCGCACCGGGTGTGGGTGGAGCACGGTCACCAGCTCGACCCCCTGAACAGCTTCGTGGACCAGCGCAACGCCCTCGACTCACCGCTTGGCCACCACGTCGTCCGGCAGGTGCTGCCGCGGGTGGAGGCGGTGGGCGCGGAGTGGCTCAAGGACACCCACGAACTGGCTGACGCGAGCGGGTTCCCTTCCTACGTCGCCTCGCGACTGACCTATCGCAGGATGGGCCGCCACCTCTGGTGGCTGCTTCTCCCACTGGCGATCCTGGCCCTGCGCACGCCGGAGGTGGTCGAGCTCCTCTCCGGCCACTCGGAGGCGGCTGCGTGGTCACGGCGTGCCCAGTCCTTGGCCACCGGGGTGCTCCTGGACCTGGCGCTGGTGGTCGTGGTGGTGACGGTCATCCTGCGTCGCACCTGGCGGACGCTCAGCAGCCTGGGCCTCGGAGAGCGGGGCAGCGGGCAGAACGTTGAGGCCAGACGGCGCGCCCTCCAGCTGGTGGATGCCGGGTACTCCGGCATGATCACCGGCCACACCCACCACGCCGAGCTCCATCCGGTGCGTGCTGGCTTCTACGCCAACACCGGGTCCGGAACCGCCGTGGTCGAGGCCGTGCGGGCCAGGTTCGGTCTCCCACCGGCATACCTGAGGACCCACCAGCTGTGCTGGGTCGAGTGCGCCGTGATACAGCGGCTCGAGGTGCGTCTCGCGCTCGGTCGTCAACCCCTCCCCGGGGCGACCCGGCTGGAGCGCCTCGTCACCATGGGACGCAGAACCGCCGAGCACGTCGTCCGCGTGGTCGCACACTGGCCCGACGGCCCGTCCGGTGAGGGTGTCGATCGGGCTGGAGGGAGCGACTCCGGAGCGACCTCGCTCATCAACCCTGCTCCGGCGACCTCAGCACGCACCCCTGCGCCCGTCCCTGCCGCTGTTCCGCGAAAGGTGCCGAACAACGGTGCCAAGACCCCAGCGGCCCCCACACGCTGGAGCTCACCGGGCCGGTTCGCCCCCACCGCACTCGGTTGGCTGGTCCTGGCATTCGGTGTCGCCACCTTGGTGAGCGCCCTGGTTCCGCGAAGCCGTGAGCGACTCAACGACATCGCACTCTTCGTGCCCGAGCCCGCGTCCGCCGCGGCCCAGGCGGCCACGGCGGCCCTGGGTCTGCTCCTCGTCTACCTGGCCCACGGTCTCCGGCGGCGCAAGGCAAGGGCCTGGCGCGTGGCCGTCGCCGCGATCGCCCTCCTGCTCGCGGTCCAGGTCTTCGACCGGCGTGTCATCACCGCCCTCGTGGCCGTCGTGGTGATGGGCGTGCTGGTGCTCTCACGCCGGGAGTTCTACGCACTCGGCGACCCCGCGACCAAGCGGGGCGCACTCCGGGTCCTCCTCGTGCTGCTCGCGGTGGCCATCGCCTCGGGAATGCTTCTGATCCGTCTCTACCGTCGCGAGGTCGTCGGTCAGCCGTCCTGGCACGACCAGGTGCAGCACGTGGTGCTGGGGCTGGTCGGTGTGACGGGGCCGGTCTCGTTCAGCTCCGACCGAGCCGACGACGTCGTGTCGTTCACCCTCATCGCCTTCGGCCTGCTCATCGCCTTCATCACGGCATACCTCGTGCTGCGCCCGGCGGACTCCTCGGTGGCATCGACCGATGAGGACCAACAACGACTTCGTGCCCTCTTGGCGACGCAGGGACACCGGGACTCACTCGGATACTTCGCCCTGCGCCACGACAAGGTCCTGGCGTGGTCCCCCAGCGGCAAGGCAGCGGTGGCCTACCGGGTGATCAGTGGCGTCGCCCTGGCCAGCGGCGACCCCATCGGAGACCCGGAAGCCTGGCCGGGGGCCCTGGACGCCTTCCTGGAGCGCGCCCGGACCCACGCCTGGGTCCCAGCGGTGCTGGGCTGCAGCGAGGCCGGGGGCAAGGCGTGGCGACGTGCCGGCCTCGATGCCCTCGAGCTCGGCGACGAGGCGGTGCTCGACGTCGGTCGGTTCAGCCTTCAAGGGCGATCCATGCGCAACGTGCGCCAGGCTGCCGGGCGCGCCATCCGCGCCGGATACCTCGTCCGGGTCCGGCGCCTGTCGGAGATCCCGGATGACGAGCTCGTCCAGCTGAGCAGCGCGGTCTCTCGATGGCGAGGCGGCGGCAGCGAGCGCGGCTTCTCCATGGCGCTGTCCCGGTTCGCCCAGCGCGAGGACGACGAGTGCGTCGTCGTGAGCGCACATCTGGCGGGGCGGGTGATGGGGGTGCTGAACTTCGTGCCGTGGGGCACCGGTGGGCTGTCGCTCGACCTGATGACCCGCGACCGTGAGGCTGACAACGGCACCAACGAGTTCCTCATCACCGAGCTCGTCGCGGCAGCGCCTGCGCTCGGGGTCACCCAGGTCTCGCTGAACTTCGCCGTCTTCCGCTCCACTCTCGAGCGAGGGGAGCGGCTTGGCGCGGGCCCGGTCACCAGGGTGTGGAGCCGGCTCCTGGTCTGGGCGTCACGCTGGTGGCAGATCGACTCGCTCTACCACTTCAATGCCAAGTTCGCACCGGACTGGTATCCCCGTTACGTCTGCTTCCCGAGCGGAAGGGACCTCCCTCGGATCTCGGTCGCGGCCCTCGAGGCCGAAGCGTTCCTGGCTCTACCCCGGCCCGGTCGACGATGGCTCCATGGACCCTGACGCATCGAGCTGACCGTTGACTCAGGATGTGGCCCGAGCCTTGGACCCAGGCACCTGGGATCGCTTCGCAGGGATCGCAGCACAACGGTGGTGGCTGGTGTACCTGGTTCCATACCGACCAGAAGGAGCGCACCAGGCCAACCGGTCGCTCGACGCGCGCCGACTGGCGCGGCATGGGCGTAAGGCCGGATCGGGACACGCTGAGCACCAGCTCCGCCCGGACCGCCGTCCCGCTCACACCCGTTCGACGCGGTCGGCCTGTGGTCCTCGATCGCTCTGTCGCACCTGGTACCGGACCCGATCGCCCTGGTGCAGCGCCTCGGCGCCTCGAAGGACCGACACGTGCACGAATAGGTCCGCGCCTCCCGCGTCCGGGGCGATGAAGCCGAACCCCCGCTCCGCGTCGTAGCGCGCGACCACTCCCTCGCCGCCGCGCGCCGGGACGTCGGATGCCTCCTGGTGTCCCGACCGAGCGCGGGTCGTCGACGCCGCGGGTGCGCCCCGCGGTGTTGAGCTGCGCGCGAGGCGCACGTCGCGTGCCTGGGGGCCCTTCTCGCTCACGACGATGTCGTACCTCACCCGGTCCCCCTCGCCCAGCTCGGGGAGCCCGTCGGCCAGCGCCCGGACGTGGACGAAGACATCGGGGCCGCCCGACTCGGGGGTGATGAACCCGAAGCCCTTGTCCCCGTCGTACCAGGACACGGTGCCGTCCGCCCCGTCGGATGCCACGGCCTGTTGGGCGGCCAGGGCTCCCAAGGGGATCAAATGGTCAGCCTGCGGTCCCTTCTCCCCGTCGACGACGAGGAACGCCACCCGCTGCCCCTCCGAGAGCACGCCGGCTCCCACGATGGCCGAACTGTGCACGAAGATCTCGGCACCACCGCCGTCGGGCGTGATGAAGCCGTACCCTTTGGCAGGCTCGTACCAGGAAACGGTTCCGAGCAGGCCCAGCGGTGTATCGGTGGCCTGGTTGGCTGTGACCCGGACGCGGCGTGCCTGCGGGCCGCGGTCCCCCTCGCCGATCTCGAACTCGACCACCTGCCCCTCCCGGAGCAGCTTCATCGCGTCGTCGCTGACGATCTCAGACGCATGCACGTACAGGTCCTCTGTCTCCTGCCCGAGGGCGATGAAGCCAAACCCCCGGTCGGCATCGAACCAGCGGACGGTTCCCTCGGTCACGGCTGACTCCTTGTCGAAGCTACGGACGGTGTTCCCCCAGTGTCCCCGACAGGACTGCGACCAGCGCCCGGCC
>JBDSVV010000271.1:0-2784 GCA_039927035.1 Ornithinibacter sp.
GCGAAGGCCTCGGCGGGCTCGAAAGCCTCGTAGAGGGAGGCGATGTTGTGGGTGTTGAGGTTGTCCATCACCAGCACCACCTTCTCCGCGTCGGGGTAGTCCACGGTGAGCATCGCCTTGACCTGACCGGCCCAGTCGACCCGGGTCCTGCGTTCCAGGGCATCAACTCGTCGCCACCCAGCAAGGGGCTCGACCCACACGAAGATCGAGCAGGTCCCGTGCCGCACGTACTCGGAGTCCTCACGCAGGTCGCGCCCCGGGGCCGCGGGGATCGGGTCTCGGGCATGGGCCAGGAGCTGGTAGGGCTTCTCGTCCATACACACCACCGGACGTGCCGGGTCATAGGCCCGGGCATAGACCGAGAGAACATCCTCCATCCGGGCCGCGAACTCGGCGTTCGCGCGCGGTGGGATCGTCCAGCACGCCTTCAGATGAGGACGCAACCTCGTTTTTTTAAGACCCTCCCGATGGTGGAGTGGTCCAGGTCCGGGATGTCATCGACCAGAACGACGTGCTTCTCCAGCAACCTCAGCGACCACCGCGAGTAGCCCTGCGGTGGCGCGGAGCAGGCAAGCTTGATCAACCGGGCCTCGACCTCCCCGGTCACAGGTGAGGGCACCGGCGGACCGGGGGGCTTCTTCCGCGCGATCGTGGCCTGCGCATCCCCACCGGTATCGGCGAACCTCTTCGCGACCAACCGCAGCGTCTCACCCGAGACCCCGAGCCGAGCCACGAGCACCTCCTGGGGATCAACCGTCCCGACCGAGGTATCCAGAGCGAGCAGCACACGCGCTCGCATGATCTGCGAGGCGCCATGGACGCCCGTGGTCGTGATCCGTTCCAGGTCTCTACGATCCTGCTCGGTCAACGTGACCGGTCGCTTCTTCTGCGAAGGCATAACAGCCGTCCTCGTCCGGCAGATAGGGGAAGGATCTGCCATCCACAACGTCGCAGCCCAACACCGCAGAACTCAGCAGCGACACGCTACTAGGTGTCCTCGTCGTCGGAGCAGTGGGTGCACTCATGGTCTTCGCCGGCGGCAGTTTCGACACCTACACCCTGCGGGGCCAAGCCGAGACCTCCCAGCGTCAGGTTGCGCAAGGCGACCTAGAGCAGGCCATCCGGGAGGCCGTCGTGGAGGACGGTGGGACCGTCAGCAAGCTCAAGTGTCCTGAGATCGTCCAGGCGGGGTCCGGCCTCAGCGCAGTTTGCGACGCCACGATCGACGATGTCGGCTGGGTCGCCCTGGTCGTCTTCGACAGCTATCAGGGTGAGTTCACGCTCGCGCTGTACTGAACACCGCGCGGGCGTGACTAGCCTGCTGCCGAGACCACCTTCTGGATCTGTGACCGCAGTGACGAAGCGGGCGCGGATCTCGGCAGGACCGAGCGGAACGCGGCATGACCGGGCGATACCACTTTGGTATCATCGCGTCATGGCCATGACTTTGCGACTCACTCCAGAGGACGAGCTTCTCCTCGCCGCCCTGGCGGAGGCTGAGGGGATAAGCCGACACGAGGCAACCCTGCGGGCAATCCGTGAGGCGGCATCTCGCCATGCGCACCAGACCAAGGTGGCCGACCTGTCCCTCCGGGCTCGTGAGCGCTATGCAGATGTACTGGACCGGCTCGGCCGTTGACGGTCCTGCTCACGATCGAGGACCTCCTGGCTCTCGTGGACGACCTCGGGGTCGGACCGGTGCGCGACGTGGGCCTGCTGGACGCGGCCGCTCATCGACCGGGCGCTGTCTTGTACGGACACGAGGCCTACCAGGACTTGGACCGTAAGGCAGCTGCCCTGCTCGACTCGCTCGTTGGCAATCATGCGCTCGTCGACGGCAACAAGCGCCTGGGTTGGCTCGCCGTTGTGGTTTTCTACGGCCTCAACGCCGTCGACCTCGACGCGCCCGATGACCCCGCCTATGAACTCGTGATGTCCGTAGCACGCAGAGAAATGCCTATCGACGAGATCGCAGCGACTCTCGCCCGCTGGCATTGAGCGCGCTCGGCGGCAGACATCCCAGGTTTTTCAAAGTCAAGCGGCGGTCGTGGAGTGGTGTGCCCAGGCGGTGTTTTCGTCGCAGAGGGTGTGGCTCTTCAGACAGCCGTGCAGGATGCCGACGAAGCGGTTCGCGAGCTGGCGTAGCGCGGCTTCGTGGCCGATCTTGCGGTCGCGTAGCTGCTGGTAGTACACCTTGGCTCCCGGTGATCCGCGCAGTGAGCAGAACGCCCATTGCTGGAGAGCATCGCCGAGTCTGCGGTTGCGGACGTAGCGGGCCAGGACGACTTTCTTGGTGCCGGAAGCCTTCGTGATCGGCGAGGTTCCGGCGTAGTTCTTGCGCGACTTGGCATCGGCGTAGCGGCCGGGGTCGTCGCCGAACTCGCCCAGGATCCGGGACGCGAGGATCATCCCGAGGCCGGGCAGGCTGAGGTAGATCTCAGCGTCCCGGTGCCGGCCAAAATGTTCGCCCACCACCGCCCCGAGCCGGTCGATCTGAGTGCTGAGGGCGGTGATGATCGCGACCTCGCTGGCCACGACTGCGGCATAGGCGCTCTGCAGCGCTGGCGGCTGGCGCAGCTCGGGTGCACCGAAGATGGTGCGCAGCTCTCGGGTGCGGTCCTCGACCCGCCGGCGCCGGGCTCGTGTGAGAGCCGCCGCGATCACGGTCTTGGTGAGCCGGGCAGCCTGGTCGGGTTCCGGCGCGCGGCCCAGCAGCTCGAGCGCGTCGGGTGCGTCGAGGTCCTCAAAGGCCAACAGGGCTGCGGGAAAGTACTCCCGCAGCGT
>JBDSVV010000272.1:0-4972 GCA_039927035.1 Ornithinibacter sp.
GTCTACCTGGAGCAGGCGGGGCTCGGCCTACCCGACGAGTCCTACTACCGGGAGGAGCAGCACCAGGCCAAGCGCACGGCATACCTGGCTCACGTCCAACGAATGCTGGAGCTCGCCGGCTGGGAGGACGCGGCCGAGGCGGCTTCCCGGGTCATGGCGCTGGAGACGCGGATCGCCGCCGGTCACTGGGACAAGGTCGCCAACCGGGACCCGGTTGCCACCTACACCCTGCTCGACCGTGAGGGGCTCGCGGAGCTGGCACCGGGCCTGGAGTGGGACGGCTACCTCGATGCACTCGGGGCACCCGCGACCGCGCTCGACCAGGTCGTCGTCCGTCAGCCCGACCACATCACCTCCGTCGGCACCGCCCTCGCGGAGGAGCCGATCCAGGCGTGGCGCGACTGGCTGGCCTGGCACCTCGTGCACGAGCGGGCTCCCTACCTCTCGGCCTCGTTCGTCGAGGAGAACTTCGACTTCTACGGCCGCACCCTCTCCGGCGTGCCGGAGGTGCGGGCCCGCTGGAAGCGCGGCGTGGCCTTCGTCGAGGATGCCCTCGGCGAGGCCGTGGGCCAGCTCTACGTCGAGCGCCACTTCGGGCCGGAGGCCAAGGAGCGGATGCTGGAGCTCGTGGCCAACCTCGTCGAGGCGTTCCGCCAGAGCCTGTCCGGCGTGCCGTGGATGGGGGAGGAGACCCGGGCCGAGGCGTTGACCAAGCTCGGCCAGTTCACCCCGAAAATCGGCTATCCCGACTCGTGGCGCGACTACTCGGCGCTCGAGGTGGTGCCCGGTGACCTCCTGGGCAACGTGCGGCGGGCCGTCGCGTTCGAGGTCGATCGCGCCTTCGCCAAGCTGGGCGGTCCGATCGACCGCGCCGAGTGGTTCATGACCCCCCAGAGCGTCAACGCCTACTACAACCCCGGCCTGAACGAGATCGTCTTCCCCGCAGCGATCCTCCAGCCGCCCTTCTTCGACGTCGATGCCGACGACGCGGTCAACTACGGCGGCATCGGGGCCGTGATCGGGCACGAGGTCGGTCACGGCTTCGATGACCAAGGGTCGCAGTTCGACGGCACCGGCACGCTGCGCAACTGGTGGACCCAGGACGACCGCTCGGCCTTCAAGCGCCTCGCCGACGCGCTCGACGCCCAGTTCGACACCCTGGAGTCGCGCGACGCTCCCGGTAAGAAGGTGAACGGTGCGCTGACCGTCGGCGAGAACATCGGCGATCTCGGCGGGCTGACCATCGGCTACGCGGCATACCGCATCTCCCTCGGCGGCGAGCCCGCACCCGAGCTCGACGGCGCGACGGGGGAGCAGCGCTTCTTCCTCGGCTGGGCGCAGGTGTGGCGCGGCAAGGCGCGCCGCGAGGAGGCGGAGCGGCTCCTGGCGCTCGACCCGCACAGCCCGACTGACCTGCGGGCGAATGCCGTGCGCAACCTCACCGAGTTCCACGAGGCCTTCGGCGTGGCCGAGGGCGACGGTCTGTGGCTGGCGCCGGAAGAGCGGGTGCGGATCTTCTGATCCGGGCGGCGCGCAGGTTGAGGATGCCGGTCGCTCAGGTTTGGGTGGGTGCGGCGTGGCTGCGAGGATGACCCGGTGAGCGCCATCGACACCGTCTGGGAGTACCTCGCCGTTGCCTTCGGCATCCTCGTCATCCTTGGGGGCATCGCCCTCGGGCTGCTGCGGGGACGAGGTGGGCGGCGAGCAGACCTGCCGGCGCCTCCGCCCAGCGGTGGCCCCGCCGTCGACGTCGACGCGCCACCGGAAGGGGCCATCGGCACCCTGGAACGGCCGAGCGACACCGCGGTCGAGCCCGAGCTGGAGGCGGTTCCCCCGACACCGGCACCCACTCCGAACCTCGATCGGCCCGAGGCGCCCGCAGGCAGGTTGAAGCGGTTGCGCGCCCGGCTGGCGCGCTCCAACAACGCCCTGGGGAAGGGCCTGCTCGCGCTGCTCTCGGGGGGCACCCTGGACGAGGACGCGTGGGAAGAGGTGGAGGACACCCTCCTCACCGCCGACCTCGGCGTGGCGGCCACCACCGACCTCGTCGATGCACTGCGCACCAAGGTGGCGGTGGAGGGCTCCACCGACGAGGCCACGGTGCGGGGCTGGCTGCGCGAGGAGCTGCTGCGCCTCGTCGACCCGGCCATGGACCGGTCACTGGTGTCCTCGCGGGTCGACGGCCGACCCGCGTGCGTGCTCGTGGTCGGCGTCAACGGCACCGGCAAGACCACGACCGTCGGCAAGCTCGCCCGCCTCTTCGTGGCAGAGGACAAGGACGTGGTGCTCGGTGCAGCCGACACCTTCCGGGCGGCAGCGGCCGACCAGCTGCAGACCTGGGGCGAGCGGGTCGGGGTGCCGACGGTGCGCTCGGACCGGGACGGGGCCGACCCCGCCGCAGTGGCGTTCGACGCCGTCAAGGCCGCTGCAGAGCTCGAGGCCGACGTGGTGATCATCGACACGGCCGGGCGGCTCCAGAACAAGGTGGGCCTGATGGACGAGCTCGGCAAGGTCAAGCGGGTCATCGAGAAGCAGAGCCCGGTCGACGAGGTGCTCCTCGTGCTCGACGCGACCACCGGTCAGAACGGCATGCGTCAGGCCGAGGTCTTCGCCGAGGTGGTCGGCATCACCGGCATCGTGCTCACCAAGCTCGACGGCACCGCCAAGGGTGGCATCGTCGTCGCGGTGCAGCGCGCGCTCGGCGTGCCCGTCAAGCTCGTCGGCCTCGGCGAAGGGCCCGACGACCTCGCGCCCTTCGACCCCGAGGCCTTCGTCGACGCCATCCTGGACTGACCTCGCGAATGTGGGTGAAGACTAGAGGGAGCAGGCCGGGGTACCTCCGGGGAGGCGGTGCCGGTTGGCGGCCACCCAGCGGTAGGCCGCGGCCGCGAGGGTGCTGATGCCCGGCGCGAGAAGCACGGCTCCTGCGGGCCGCACCCACCAGCGTGAGGCGAGCAGGGCCCGGGCGATGGCGACGTGCCCGGCATACCGGATGCCGTCCGCAGCGACCCAGCGCACGGCCTCGTCGCACTCCTGCGGGGTGAGGCCGAGGGCGTCGAGGTCCAGACGCTGCCACGGCTCGACCGCGTAGGAGTGGGTGGGACCGCGGAGACGATCGACGATGAACAGCGCTGAGGTGCTGCAGAAGGCGCAGTTGCCGTCGTAGACGAGGACTGGAGTCACAGCGCCATCGTCGCACGGGCGCCCCGTCTCACGATTCGGGAGCCAGGCGTGCCCGAAACCAGATGCTTACACCCGGGCCCACGTTGCAACATCGACGAAACACAACGACGTGGAGGGTGAAACGCAGCGCCCGCAAGGTTGTCGCCATGAGTCCACCACTGCTGCCCATGGCGGATGCCGCGCAGATCGACTACGCGGCAACCGCGTTCGTCATCCTCTGTTCGTCCCTCGTCCTCGTCATGACGACCCCTGGTCTCGCCCTCTTCTACGGCGGAATGACCCGGGCGAAGTCCGTCCTCAACATGATGATGATGTCCTTCGGCGCCATGGGCGTCGTCGGTGTCATCTATGTCCTCTACGGCTACTCGATGTCCTTCGGTAGCGAGGACGTCGGTGGGATCATCGCCAACCCGTTCGAGAAGTTCGGCCTCGCCGGCACCGACGGTGTCATCAACCCCTTCGCGTACGACGGCTACGGAAACATCCCGGAGCTCGCGTTCGTCGGGTTCCAGCTGACCTTCGCGGTCATCACCGTCGCGCTGATCAGCGGCGCCGTCGCCGACCGCGTGAAGTTCTCCACCTGGATGGTCTTCTCCGGGCTCTGGGTGACCTTCGCCTACTTCCCGATCGCCCACATGGTCTGGGGCGGTGGCCTGCTCTCCGGGGCGGAGCGGAGCCTGTCCTCCCTCGTCTTCGGCTCCACCGACGGTGCCGCGAACGTCGCGCCCATAGACTTCGCCGGCGGCACCGTCGTGCACATCAACGCAGGGATGGCCGGTCTCGTGCTCGCGCTCGTCGTCGGGAAGCGCCTCGGGTTCGGCAAGATCGCGATGCGGCCCCACAACGTGCCGTTGACGATGATCGGCGCCGGCCTGCTGTGGTTCGGCTGGTTCGGGTTCAACGCCGGCTCCGAGCTCGCAGCAGACGGCACCGCGGCCCTGGTCTGGGTCAACACGACTGCCGCCACCTGCGCCGCGATGATCGGCTGGCTCCTCGTGGAGAAGTTCCGCGACGGCCACGCCACGTCCATCGGTGCCGCTTCGGGTGTCGTGGCCGGCCTCGTGGCGATCACACCGGCCTGTGGGGCACTCAGCCCGCTCGGGTCGATCATCCTCGGTGTCGTGGCCGGCGGACTCTCCGCCGTGGCCGTCGGCCTGAAGTTCCGCTACGGCTATGACGACTCCCTCGACGTTGTCGGGGTGCACCTCGTCGCCGGTCTCTGGGGCACCATCGGCTCGGGACTCCTGGCCACCTCTGGCGGCCTCCTCTACGGCGACGGCATCGACCAGACCGTCGTGCAGGTGCTCGTGGCGCTCGGCTCGCTCATCGTCTCCGGGGTGGTCACCCTCGTCATCGCGCTGGCACTGAGGGCCACGATGGGCTGGCGCATCGAGGAGGACGCGGAGCAGGCTGGGATCGACCAGGCCGAGCACGCCGAATCCGCCTACGACCTCGTCTCGCGCGGCGGTCGGATGGGCGTCACGAGCTCGGGTCCGCAGCACGACGCCCGCCACCACGACGAAGCCGCCAGCACCCTCGAAGGAGCGAAGTCATGAAGCTCGTCACCGCCATCATCAAACCCCACCAGCTCGACGAGGTGAAGGAGGCCCTCGAGGCCTTCGGCATCCAGGGCATGACCATCAGCGAGGCCCAGGGCTACGGCCGTCAGCGCGGGCACAGCGAGGTCTATCGCGGTGCGGAGTACACCGTTGACTTCGTCCCGAAGAGCCGCGTGGAGATCCTCGTCGACGACATGGACGCCTCGTCGGTCGTCGACGTCATCCTCAAG
>JBDSVV010000273.1:0-4498 GCA_039927035.1 Ornithinibacter sp.
ATGAACCGGGCCAGGTGGTTCTGCGGGAGCCACTCATCCAGGGCCGGCGGGACCAAGAACATCTGATCGGGCTGAAACGACCGGAATGTCTTGTCCACTGGCCCCGGCTCGACCACTGCCGGCTCAATCGGCGTCATCTCAAACAAGCCGTCATCCCCTTAATTCCCAGACACACTCAAGTGTCCCAACGCTCAGCCCGCTACCGAAGCACCCCGCCGCGCGTGTTTCGTACCCACGCTCCTAGGCGGGGTCACTTCTTTTGCCGTCGGCTGCCGCCGTGCCAGTCCACCCGCTTTCCGAGCGTGTCGGCGTCACCTCGGAGCGCCGGAACCTGTGGCTGCTCTCGCAGGCAGCGTGGGAACGGCGAAGCCCGGGAAGCGAGCCAGTCCGAGCACGTGGTCAAACAGCTCGGCGGCCGAGCCCTCGTCTGGCAGCCAGCTGATCGGGTCCTCTCCAACTGCGGTACCACGCTGCTGCCGACCGCTGGCCCAGCACGGCCGCACTGCCCAAGAGAGCGCCGAAGTCCACAGCACCGTCGCCGGCTCCGAAGCCCGCCATCGGGTGGTTGTTGGCGAACTCCACCAGCTAGGCGTAGCCCTCGGCTGTCGCCTCGAGGGTGATCTCGTCTAGGACACCACCAGTGCCAGCATCGACCACGGCCGCGGAGTGGGTGTGGACGTGCGTGTCGACGCCGATGACGACATCGACCACCTCGCGCAGATCGGTCAGACTGTTCATGCGTCCTCTCCTTCGCCGTACGGGACGTGGTTCCGGTCCGGGATGGAGGCTCGGCAGGACGGTGATGAGACACAACCGGTGCTGCGAACGCCAGGTGGTCAAGCTCCTGATCAGGCCAGTTCCTCCAACCGGGCCTGGGCCGGGAACCACGAGCGGACAGGTCGCAACAAGGCACGAAGCCAGTCCTTTCGGGGGTCACACTCGCGGTCCCCCACCACAGCCCAGCACTTTCAGGCTGCGTTGCCCATCCTCCCAGTCCTTTCGCCGCCTGTGCCTGGTGGACCGCCGCAAATTGAATGGACAGCCAATCGTTCCCGAGAGTGGACAGTGACCCTCGGTCGAGGGGGAAGCGATGAAGCGCAGAGCATGGGTCTTGGCACTGGCAGTAGCGACTTTGGGGATGACGCGCTGCTCGTCGCCTGAGGAACCAACCGCCGCCGCGTCATCAGCTTCCCCCACGGCTGTTCAGGCTGCACTCTCGCCGGTGGTCATCGGTGACTCCATCCCGTACAACAGCCAACCGGACTGTCCCAGCTGCAGGGGCTTCGTCACGCAGTACGCCGACGCCCTGGCGAAAGCCACCGGGCGCGAGGTCGTCACCAAGAACCGCTCGGAGCACACCGGCCTGACGCTGCGCGCGCTGATGAACAACCTGCCGGGCCCGCAAGCCGAGCTCAGCACCGCGGACGCCATCATCGTCGCCACCGCCCACAACAGCTTCCCGCTCAACGATGACGTCCCATGCGGTTCGCCGGTTGACCCGGCGACCGGAGCCTTCGAAGACTGGTCCAAGGTGAGCGCGGCGTGTGCCGCCGAGGCGAGCACGAAGTACCGGCCCGTCTACGACGAGCTGTACTCCACCGTCGCGGGGTGGCGAGCAGCCAACCCACCATCCTGCTCACGGTCAACCGGTACAACGACTGGGTCGGGTTCGAGCAGGCGAACTTGACACCGGGGCAGGAGGACAAAGACCGTCATCCTGCACGACGCGTGGAACACCATGCTCTGCGACTCCGCTCAGGCGCATGGCTTCGACTGCATCGACGTCTACACGCCTTCAACGGCGCAGACGGCGAAACACCCTCGGGCGAGCTGCTCGCCACGGACTACACGCACCCATCCCAGAAGGGGAACGACGAGATCACCCGACTCCTCGCAGACCGCGGCTTCGCGCCACTCGGGTAGGCACCCCGACTCGACCGCAGACGGCACGGTCGTCGAGGACCATTGGCCATGCCGCCGTCTTGAAGCAAGCTGCCCGCGGGCAGTACAAGCGGCTCGGGCCGACCTCCGGCCACCATCGGAGAGAGCTCTTCCCAAGCGTCATGGACGCAAGCCTGCTGCTGGCGCTATCGAGGCCGGCCCCCATCGAGAAGATGCGTCTATCCGCCGCGATCGGAACGCTCATTCGGGCCGGAGTCTCCTACTCCACGACGGAGAACTGAGCAAAGAGCCTTCTCCTGTGACCGACCGATGACGCTCTCCACCACACGCGGGGTACGAGCAAGACAAGTCGGTCGACTGGCTGCCCTCGAACCTTAAAGCTTGCGTGGAATCGCCAGCCATTCTGCCCAGCTGAGGTCACGTCCGACAAAGCGCGGCGTGGCTAGCGGCCAGACGTCTGCAATCCAGGCCGGCACGAGTTCGTCCAGTGCAGACTCCACGGGTGAGCCACGGTACTCGTCACGGACCCACCACGAGATGTCGGCATCGGCACCGGGCTTGTCGGTGGGGTCGATGTAGACGCAGCCGATCAGCTTGCTCTCGTCGGTGTCAACGAGCGCATAGTTAAACGACTTGTCTGCCGCCATCTCGTCCGCATGGTGCTGGAGGTCCTCCCGGTCTTCTTCGGCGGTCATGTCGACCGGGGGCCACCCCCACGCTTCCCCGTAGATCGACCAGAGCCGTTCCCGGGAACCCATGACGGCCGGCATGTCGAGCTCGGTGTCCTCGGCGCGGATCGGTCGCAGATGGTGCCCGGTCGCGAGCTCAACCCGGCTGGGGTGCTGCCACCCGGCTGGCAGCCAGGGGGACACATGCACGTTCATGAGGTCTCCTGGAGGATGCCGCTGCGTCATCAGGGGGTTCTTGGGTGTTCGCGAGCCTACGACCTTCCCTCCGTTGCTCGCTCGCGTCAAAGGCCACCCGGCGTGCCGGACAAGCACACGCTGCCAGTTTACGGCGGCGTCGCCGCTGATGCCGCCCTGGCGCCCGGATGGCCCCCGAAGCCGCCCAGACTCTGGCCGACTTCCCATCCGGGCCAGCTCCCAGCCACGGGAGTTGCGTCATACCGGCTCCCTTGTGTTGTCAAGGGGTCGGGATCGGCTTTTTGGAGTGTGCGCCGGCGCTTGTCGCCGTCAAGGTCGTTCGTCCGGTCGGGCGCTGCACCTTGACGGCTCCGGCGCGTCGGCGCGTGGGCTGGGGAGCCGGCCCCGGGTGGGGGGTCGCAAGGGCCGTGTTCGCGGGTAGCGTTGGCGTTGCGGGATCACCTGGAACGAGTCTGGCCGAACACCGGTCCTACGACCGGTGTCAAATAGCCGCGTGTGTGTACCTCGCGTCGGTCGAGAGGTGCTCCGGCAGCCTCCCCATGCCCATCGCCCATGGGCGAGGGAGTCACTCACAACCATCGAGGGGCTCGGGCACAGTGCACCCACAGGCGGATTGGCGATGCTTTCGCCCATGGAGAAGAGCAGACTGTCACGACGATCCGCGATGAGACTATCGATCGGCGCCTTGGGCGGTGGGGCGCTGCTCCAAGCGTGTGGAAGAGGATCCACGTCATCGGGAGGCTCCGCGGCGGGCAGTACCGGAGCCACCACAAACTCCGCAACATCGGCGTCGAACTACCGAGGCTTTTACACTCTCAACGACCAGCAATTCGGGACCCAGGTGACCACGACGGTCAATGCAGGCGTGCGCACGATCGTGACGAATGCGTTGCCGGACACCGAGACGGGAACGTTTCCCAACGAGGGCAACCCCAACTCCATCGCCGCGCAGGACAACACCTACGTCTTCACTGCCGAGCCGACCTTCGTCGGCGAGGCCACACCCGTGCGCACGACCGGGATCGCCATCAACGGCGTGAAGTTCGAGCCCGGCACCGCTGAGACGATCACCTGCGACTCCGGCGAGGTTTATCGCGTCGAGGCGTTGCAGGACGACTACAACCTCGGACTCGACTTCAACAACGCCCATGTCCAACCCGACGGCGAATACCACTACCACGGAGTCTCCGAGCTCATGGTCGATGTCTTCGACGCCGGTGAGGACCTCGTCCACGTCGGCTTCGCCGCCGACGGCTACCTCATGTACTACTCGCTCTCCGGCGCGTACAGACCGAGCTACAAGCTGTCTACCGAGCCCGCACCGGTACCGGTTGCATCGGCTCGAGCGCCCTGAAGGGTGCCTCGGTCGAGGACCTCGAGGGGACGACCCCGGATGGCACGTACAGCTCCGACTACGTCTTCGACGCCGCCGCCGGGGACCTCGACGAGTGCAACGGGATCACAATCGATGGCGAGTACAGATACCTGATCACTGACCGCCTACCCCTACGTCGGTCGGTTCCTCAACGGCGAGGTGGGCGAGGAAGGGGTCGGCTCGGCGCCAGACGGTCCGCCGCCGGGTGGGCCTGGCGCCTCCGGGTGAGCCGGGGTGGCGCGCTCCGCGAGGCGAGACCCACCGGCGCGGCTCTTCGTGCCCATCCTGTTTCGCGAACTTCGTGCGGTTGTTAGTCCAGTCGTGCCGGCGCGCTTCC
>JBDSVV010000274.1:0-3150 GCA_039927035.1 Ornithinibacter sp.
CATGAGCAGGCCGCCGCTGATCGGACGGATCTCGGCGCCCCCCTGCCGGGGCGCAGCGCACTCGAGCAGCCGGATGTTCTTCTTCGCGGTGAGCACCTCGAGCGCATCGACCTCGAAGGAGGGGGCGATGACGACCTCGGTGAAGATGTCGGCGACCGTGCGCGCCATCTCGAGTGTCACCGGTCGGTTTGTCGCGATGATGCCACCGAAGGCCGAGACGGGGTCGCACTCATGCGCCTTGCGGTGGGCTTCGGCGATGTCCGCACCGACGGCGATGCCACAGGGGTTGGCGTGCTTCACGACGGCGACGGTCGGCTGGTCCCCGTGGTCGTGGGCAGCTCGCACCGCCGCATCCGCATCGACGTAGTTGTTGTAGGACATCTCCTTGCCGTGCAGCTGGGTGGCCTGCGCGAGCCCTCGCTGCGGCTGGAAGCCGTTGGTGTAGAGGGCAGCCCGCTGGTGCGGGTTCTCGCCGTAGCGGAGCACTGCCGCCTTGTCCCAGGTGCCGCCGACCCACTGCGGGAAGCCCGAGGCGTCGCTCGTGTCGGTGAGCGCACTGCCCATCCACGACGCCACGTGCACGTCGTAGGTCGCGGTGTGCACGAAGGCCGCGGTCGCAAGGCGCGTGCGCTGGGCCAGGGTGAACCCACCGCCGCGCACGGCGTCCAGCACCGCGCCGTATGCCGCGGGGTCGGTGACCACCGCGACGCTGGGGTGGTTCTTGGCGGCAGCTCGCACCATCGAGGGGCCACCGATGTCGATCTGCTCCACGCACTGCTCCGGTGTGGCTCCGGACATCACGGTGTCGACGAAGGGGTAGAGGTTGACGACGACGAGCTCGAACGCCTCGACGCCCAGATCGGTGAGCTGTGCGACGTGCTCCGGCTTGCGGGTGTCCGCGAGGATGCCGGCGTGCACCCTCGGGTGCAGCGTCTTGACCCGGCCCTCGAGGCACTCGGGGAAGCCGGTGAGGTCCTCGACCCTGGTCACGGGCAGGCCGAGGGACTCGATGAGCGCGGCCGAGCCACCCGTCGAGACGAGCTCGACGCCCGCGTCGTGGAGCCCTCGGACGAGCGTCTCGAGACCGGTCTTGTCGTAGACGGAGACGAGAGCCCGGCGCACGGGCCGGACGTCCTGCGACGGACCTGGTGCGGAAACGGCGGCAGACATTCGGGTGCTCCTTGCGGGGTCGGGTCAGCAGCGCTGCGGGGCACCCAGGCGGGCGATGCTCCCGACGTCACTCCCCGGTGGTGACCCACCCGCGCCAGTCGTCGAACGAAAGTCTACCGATGACCGCGAGCCCTGGCGCGCTCCGGGGGACGGAGCGATGCCGAATGTGGGTGAAGATCGCCGCCCAGGCGGGGATTGTCACCCACGCTCGCGAGGAGCTGCGGTGAACCCGTCTGCCTCAGCGCGCGTAGGGCGAGGGTGGGAGGGGTGTGGGCCATGAGCCGCCGAGCACCCGGTCGACGTCGAGCACGACGACCACCCGCTCGGGGTTCGGCCGCGGCTGGCGGTAGCGCACGGCATACCGCTGCTCTGCGTCACGCACCGACTCGGCGTCCTCGACGACGCGCGTCGTGCCCTCCAGGGTGACCCAGCGCCGGCCCTCCACCTGGCTCAGCGCGGCGCGCCGACCCGCGCGGGCCTGCACCACCTTGGCACTGGTGCGCCCGCTGATCACCCGCGCGACCAGCGCGTCACCATCCCAGGTGAAACCGACCGGGACGACGTGCGGTGAGCCGTCGGCGCGCAGCGTCGTGAGCGTCGCGAGGTGCCGCTCCGTCATGAACTCGAGTGCCTCGGGCGAGAGGTCCTTCGGGTGTCTGGCCACACCCGTGAGTCTGTCACGGGTGGGACGCCGGGCCCGTGGGTTGCGGTCGCCACGGGCCCGGCGCGATCGGGGCCCCCGGTCAGTCGGCCGCCGTCAGGTGCAGCAGGAATCCCTGGGCCGGCGCCAGGACCGGAAGGGCGAGGCCGACCGCGCCAAGCACCGCACCGGAGACGACGAGCCCTTCGCCCAGCGCGGTGCCCCACCACGCGGGAGGCCAGGACTGAATGGTCGCCGGGATGCCGGCCTCGGGCCGCACGCGCACGCGATAGGTCAGCTCGGGGTCCAGCCCCGGCAGCGGCATGAGCCCGGGAGCCACCGAGCGGCCCGTCGACACGGCGATCACCGTGAATGCCGCCTGCGAACGGTCTCTCGACACCACTCCCCCGACGACGAGGGAGCTGTCCGGGTGGTCGGAGCGTACGACATCGCCGGTGTGCAGGAGTGGCCGCAGCTCGCGGTAGAGGCCCGACCAGCGACGAAGCTCCTCGAGCTCATGGGCCGAGCACTGCGTGATGTCCCACTCCAGACCGGCGTGGCCCTGGAGCGCGACGAGCATCCGCAGAGACAGGTCGAGGTCGCGGTGGGTCGTGTGGGCTCGCGGCGGCCCGACGTGGGAGCCCATCCGCTCCGGGGGCACGAGGAGCCCGGTCCACCGCTGGATGGCGACCCGCTCCAGCGCGTCGTTGCAGTCCGAGGTCCACACCCGGTCGGTGCGGGCGAGCACACCGAGGTCGACCCGAGCGCCGCCACTGGAGCATGACTCGATCTCGAGCCGCGGATGCCTCTCCCGAAGGGCGTCGAGGAGTGCGTAGGTCGCCCGGGTCTGGGCGGCGACCGCCGGGCGGTCGGTTCCGCTGGCGTCGGTACGGACCGCTTCGTGCAGGTCGCGATTGTGGTCCCACTTGATGAAGTCGATGTCGTACTGCGTGACGAGCGCGCTGATGGCCGCCAGGACGTGCTCGAACGCCTCGGGGTTGGCGAGGTCGAGGACGTGCTGCTGACGCGATGGCAACGGCGGACCTGCGACCGGGCCCAGCACCCAGTCGGGATGGGCGCGAACGAGATCGGAGTCGAGGTTGACCATCTCTGGCTCGAACCACAGCCCGAACTCCAGGCCCAGCCCCTTCACGTGGTCCACGAGCGGAGCGAGCCCGCGGGGCCAGACGTCGCCGGAGACCACCCAGTCCCCCAGCCCCCGCTGGTCGTCCCGGCGGGCCCCGAACCACCCGTCGTCGAGGACGAAACGCTCCACCCCGATCGAGGCGCCCACGTCGGCGAGCCGCTTCAGCTGCTCGAGGTCGCTCTGGAAGTAGACC
>JBDSVV010000275.1:0-2780 GCA_039927035.1 Ornithinibacter sp.
GCCGTTGAGGAGCATCCAGAACACCGGGAAGAAGAAGATCAGCACGAGCACCCACGTCGCAGTGGTGACGAGTGACCCCTTGAGCTTGTTGCTCATCGGCTACCTCCAGCCATGAAGACCTTGAACAGGGTTTTGAGGGCGACAGTCGCCAGGATGATCGTGAGGATGACGGTCACGACGCCGTATGCCGCGGCCTCACCGACGTCGAGACCGATGAAGGCCCGCTCGTAGAGGAGGTAGGCGAGGGTCTTGGTGCCACCGGTGCCCTTCGTGAGGATCGCGATGGGGTCGAAGACCTGCAGGATGATCACCGCGCCGAGCAGCACACCGATCTCGATGTACATCCGCAGGTGCGGCAGAGTGATCCAGGTGAACGTGCGCCACGGGCCCGCACCATCGACGTCGGCGGCCTCGAGGATCGCCTTGTCCTGACCCTGGAGCCCCGCGAGCAGGATGAGCATCATGAAGGGCGTGAACTGCCACGTGAGCACGATGACGACCGTGGCCATGGGGTGGTCGGTGCCCCACGAGACCACCGGCAGGTGCAGGCTCCGGAAGAGCCAGTTCAGCATGCCGATGTTGGTGTCGAACATCGAGTACTTCCAGATGAGCGAGGCGGCCGCCGGCATGATGAGGAACGGGGTGATCATGAGCGTGCGGGCGATGGCCCGGCCCCGGAACGGCCGGTCCAGGAGCATGGCGAAGAGCAGGCCCAGGAGCAGCGAGAGCACGACGGACAGCGTCGTGATGAGCACGGTGGCGACGATCGAGGGCCAGAGTGCCCCGGACGTGAGTGCCGTCTGGTAGTTGCTGAGGCCGGTGAAGCCACGTTCCTTGGGGTAGAGCAGGTTCCAGCGCATCATCGAGAAGCCGATGGTCACGAGGAACGGCACCTGCGTGAGCAGGATGAGGAAGATGACCGCGGGAAGCACCAGCCCGCGGCTGGCCCACGGCGCCTTCTTCTTGGGTGCGCGCCTGTTGTCCAGGGCGGTCTTCGCCTCTACGGTGTCGAGCTCGGTGGTCGTCATCGGCACTCCCTTGTGCGTCGATCGTGGGGATCGTCATCTCGATCCTCCGGCGGATTCGGTGCCGGGTGGCCCTCACACCACCCGGCACCGAAACCCTTGCGGCTCAGCCCTTGTGGGCGTCGCCTGCTTTCTGGGCGATGTCCTGGCACTTACCCAGGGCCTCATCGACGGTGGAGCGGTTGGCGATGTAGTCCGCGACCAGCTGGGCACACTGGTTCCCCACGTCCTGGAACTCGGGTATCGAGACGTACTGGATGCCGACCCACGGCTGCGGGTTGACGCCGGGCTGCTTGGGGTTGACAGCGCTCATGACCTCGAGGGTGATCGGGGCGTAGGCGGCGGCGGCCTCCTTGTACTGCGGGATCTCGTAGGTCGAGGTCCGCGAGCCCGGGGGCACGTTGGACCAGCCGATCTTCTCACCGACGAGCTTGATGTAGTCCTTGCTCGTCGCCCACTTCACGAACTCCAGCGCCGCGTCCTTGTTCTTGGTCGAGGCCGGGATGGCGAGGTTCCAGCTCCACAACCAACCGGCCTCCTTGGTCTTGTCGACCGGCATGTGGGCGTAGCCCATCTTTCCCTTCACCGGGGAGTCATCCGCCTCGAGCAGCGACGCGGCGACCGATGCGTCGGCCCACATCGCCGACTTGCCCTCCTTCAGGGCGGTCAGGCACTCGTTGAAGCTGTAGGAGACCGGGTCGGCCTCCCCGGACTCGTCGAGCATCGTCTTGTAGAAGGTCACGGCCTCCTTCCACTCGGGAGTGTTGACCGTGGCGTTCCAGCTCCCGTCGTACCAGTTGCCCCCGAAGGTCTGCACCACCGTGGTCAGCGGCGCGAAGAGGTCACCCCAGCCGGGCTTGCCGCGCATGCAGATGCCCGACATGTCCTTGGTGTCGACCTTCTTCGCCGCGGCTGCGACCTCCTGCCACGTCGGGTTGTTGGAGAGGGTGACCCCCGCCTTGTCCATGACCTCCTTGTTGTACATGAGGATCGAGGACTCGCCGTAGAACGGCACCGCATAGAGCTTGTTGTCGCTCGTGAGTGCGTCGCGCACCGGCGGGAGGATGTCGTTGACGTCGTAGGCGGAGTCCTTCTCCAGGTCCGAGGTCAGGTCGACGAGCCAGCCGTTGGCACCCCACTGTGGGGTCTCGTAGGCACCGATCGTCACGACGTCGTACTGCCCGGCGCCGCTCGCGACGTCCGCCGTGACGGCGGCTCGCAGGTCGCCCTCCTCCATGACCTGGAAGTTGACGGTCGTGTCCTTGTGGGAGGCCTCGTACTCGGTCTTGAGCTTCTCCATGTCCTTCATCTGGGGGTTGTTCACCGTCGCCAGATTGAGAGTCACGGTGCCGTCCGAGCCTTCTCCGCCCCCCGAGCCACATGCTGCTAATGCCGAGGCTGAAAGCGCCAGCGTCACTCCGAGCGTCAAGGCCCGCTTCTTCAAGAACATGCCCACCCCTGCTGTGTTCGTTCGTGCATCATTGGATAGCTCGAACCCTAGGAGTGGCGCACATCACAGGGCTAGCCCAATTGGCGCGCCTTCCTGGTACTTTTTTGCGACACCTCGTCATCTTGTCCCCGGGTTCGGCCTCGAAAGGCGCCACTTGCAGGGAGGAAGTACCAGAGACAGCGAGGTGCCACATCATCCGTTGATCGTCGGAAGGACGCCGTGACCGCTTCACCCACTGACAAGCCTTGGCTCGCTCCGACGACAGCTCCTCGCGAAATCATCGCGCGCGACCCAGCGCGATCGTT
>JBDSVV010000276.1:0-2774 GCA_039927035.1 Ornithinibacter sp.
GCGCCTACCAGCGCGTCCTCGACGTGCGCGCCGACGCGCAGGCCGAAGGGTTGGACCCCGACGGCCCCCAGGTGTGGGAGCGGATCATGGAGGCCTCCCGTGGCTGACCCACAAGGGTTCCTGAAGAACAGGGAGCGCGAGCTGCCACGCCGTCGCCCCGTGCCGGTCCGGATCAAGGATTGGAAGGAGGTCTACGAGGAGCAGTCCGCCGCCGAGCTGCAGCGACAGGCCGGCCGCTGCATGGACTGCGGTATCCCTTTCTGCCACAGCGGTTGTCCGCTTGGAAACCTCATCCCTGAGTGGAACGACCTCGCGTGGAAGGGCGAGTGGCGCCAAGCCATCGACCGGCTTCACGCGACGAACAACTTCCCGGAGTTCACCGGCCGGCTCTGCCCGGCACCCTGCGAGACCGCGTGTGTGCTGGGCATCAACCAGCCCGCGGTGACGATCAAGCAGGTCGAGGTGAGCATCGTCGACCGCGCCTGGGACAACGGCGTCGTCACCCCGGTCGCGCCCGAGCGGCTCTCCGGCAAGACGGTGGCCGTCGTGGGGTCCGGGCCAGCCGGCCTGGCGACTGCCCAGCAGCTGACCCGGGCCGGTCACACGGTGGCGGTCTACGAGCGGGCCGACCAGCCGGGAGGTCTGCTGCGCTACGGCATCCCCGAGTTCAAGATGGAGAAGTCGGTGGTCGACCGGCGGATCTCCCAGATGAAGTCCGAGGGCACCCGGTTCCGCACCGGTGTCGACGTCGGGCGCGACGTGACCGGCGAGGACCTGCGCGCGCGCTTCGACGCCGTCGTCGTGGCGATCGGGGCGACCGTGCCCCGCGACCTGCCGGTGCCCGGGCGCCAGCTCGACGGCGTGCTGCAGGCGATGGACTTCCTGCCGCCGGCGAACCGCGTGGCCCTGGGGCAGCAGGTGGAGGGCCAGGTCACCGCGAAGGGCAAGGACGTCATCGTCATCGGCGGCGGCGACACCGGGGCCGACTGCATCGGCACCGCCCACCGTCAGGGGGCGCACTCGGTGACGAGCCTGGAGATCATGCCGCAGCCGGGAGCCGAGCGAGCGGCACACCAACCGTGGCCCACCTACCCGATGACGTTCCGGATCGCCTCCGCCCACGAGGAGGGCGGCGAACGGGTGTATGCCGTGTCGACCAGCGAGATCGTCGGCGACGAGCACGGCCGGGTCAGCGGCCTCCGCCTGCACGAGGTGCGGATGGGAACGGGTGGATTCGAGAAGGTCGAGAGCTCGGAGCGGGAGATTCCCGCACAGCTCGTGCTGCTCGCCATGGGCTTCCTCGGGCCGCAGCAGGAGGGTCTGCTCGACCAGCTCGGGGTCGAGCGCGACGATCGCACCAACGTGGCCCGCGACGCGGCATACATGACCAACGTCCCGGGGGTCTTCGTGGCCGGCGACGCCGGGCGCGGGCAGTCCCTCATCGTCTGGGCGATCGCCGAGGGCCGGGCCGCGGCCCACGAGGTCGATGCCTGGCTCAGCGGCAAGCCCTCACGGCTGCCGCGACCGATCAGCCCCACCGACCGTCCTCTCCTGGGCTGACCCGGGAGTGTTCCGTGATGTGGCCCACGTCACGGTGCAAGCGCTTTCGCAGCTAGGATTCCGCTCATGCGTCACGCAAAGATCGTCTGCACCCTCGGCCCTGCCACGACCTCCCCGGAAGCCCTGCGCGAGCTCGTCGCCGCGGGCATGGACGTCGCCCGGCTCAACCTGAGCCACGGCGACCACGCCGACCACGAGAAGGTCTACCTCGACGTGCGCCGAGCCAGCGACGAGGCAGAACGCGCGGTGGGCGTGCTGGTCGACCTGCAGGGTCCGAAGATCCGTACGGCCCGCTTCGCGGAGGGGCCCGTCGAGCTCGTGCCCGGTGCGACGTTCACCATCACCACCCGTGACGTGCCCGGTGACGTCAACGAGGTCGGCACGACGTATGCCGGGCTGCCGGGTGACGTCTCCGAGGGTGACCGCATCCTCATCGACGACGGCAAGCTCCAGCTGGTGGCCACCGAGGTCACCTCCACGGATGTGGTGTGCCAGGTCATCGACGGCGGCACCCTGTCCAACAACAAGGGAATCAACCTGCCCGGTGTCGCGGTCTCGGTGCCCGCGATGAGCGAGAAGGACGAGGACGACCTGCGCTGGGCGCTGCGGATGCGCGTCGACATGATCGCGCTCTCCTTCGTGCGCAGCGCCGACGACATCATCGGCGTCCACGCGATCATGGACCAAGAGGGCTTGCGCCTCCCGGTCATCGCCAAGGTCGAGAAGCCCCAAGCCGTCGAGAACCTCGACGAGATCATCCGAGCCTTCGACGGCGTGATGGTCGCGCGCGGCGACCTCGGCGTCGAGATGCCGCTCGAGGAGGTGCCGCTGGTGCAGAAGCGCGCGTGCGAGATCGCCCGCCGTCGCGCGAAGCCCGTCATCGTGGCCACCCAGGTGCTCGAGTCGATGATCGAGAACAGCCGCCCGACCCGCGCCGAGGCCTCCGACGCCGCCAACGCCGTGCTCGACGGCGCCGACGCCGTGATGCTCTCCGGCGAGACGAGCGTGGGCAAGCACCCCTTCGCCGCGGTCCGCACGATGGCGCGGATCATCGAGAACACCGAGGACCACGGGCTGCACCGCATCCGACCGCTCGGCACCCGACCCAACTCCAAGGGTGGGGCCATCACCGCGGCCGCCGCCGAGATCGGTGAGCTCCTGGGGGTGAAGTACCTCATCACCTTCACCACGAGCGGGGACTCCACCCGGCGCCT
>JBDSVV010000277.1:0-3894 GCA_039927035.1 Ornithinibacter sp.
AGGTCTGCGTGCAGGTCCATGAACTCCTGCAAGCCGTCAGCGCTGAGATAGATCGCCCACTGGTTCATCGGCCCCGCGCCCTGCATGTAGGCGGATGCGGCGTCGTCACGAACCCGTCGGTCGGCCAGGTCGGCGGCCTTCGCGGTGAAGGCCGCCTGCGCCCGCGCAGCATCGGCCGTCGTGGTCACGCGCTCCAGGTCGGCAACCGCCCTGGCGTAGGCCGTGGACGCCTCTGAGACCTTCGCCTGCACCGCGCTCAGGGTCGCCGAGGCCTCGTCATAGCGCGCCTGCAGGTCCGCGACCTTCTGCGCGGCGGCCGCCTCCGCCGCGTGTGCGGCGTCGACGTCAGACAGTGGCGTGCCCGACGTCGGGGCCGAGGGGGTGGGGGGCGCAGGTGCCGCAGAGGCCGGGAGCACTCCGAGCAGCAACACCCCCACGACAGCGGGCGCGAGCAGGGCGCCCCGACCGCGCCGGGTCGCGAGCGACCTGCGCGCTGAGCGCCGCAACGAACTCCTCACCGGACTCCACCGACTTCCACCTCGACGCCCAAGGTTACGTCGCGCCGCCCTCCTTGGCACCGGGAACGACGAATCGCGTGCTGTAGCGTCACCCGCGAGTCCCGGCTGCCGGCCTCGTGCGACGCTGTCGGGCATGACGGAGGGCGACGGCACCCGGATCCGGGTGCTGGCCGCTCCGGAGGGGCTGCTCGAGGCGAGTGGACACCACCGCGTCGTCACCCTCGACGTGGGATCGGGGTTCCGTCCTCCGGCGTATGCCGTCGGTCCGGCCGGGGCGGCCACCGTCGCCTTCCACCACAGGTCCGACCACGGCATCCCCGGGTCGGCGGTCCTGGGCACGGCCTCCGGGCTCGCCGTGCTCCTGGCCGACGCGCGGGTGCGGGCCTGGGTGCTCGGTGGCGGCAACCGCCACCTCAGCGTTCCCCGGGGGTCCGTGCACGTCGTCGAGGAGTTCCTCGACTTCGGCACCCGCGGTGGTGAGTGGGACTGGATGTGGACGACGCGCCTGCCCCCGACCGTGCCGGGTGAAGCGGTCGTCGGCGAGCTCCACCCGACGTGCGCCGACGAGGCGCGGGCCTTCCTCGCCGAGCACAGCCCGCGCACCCACGGCCAGCCGTTTGCGCGGCCCGGCCAGCACTGGGTCGCGGTGCGCGACGCGACGTCGGGAGCACTGGTTGCCACCGGCAGCAGCGAACCGTGCGCAGCGGGCACCCCCACCCTGGCCGGTGTCGCGGTGGACGCCGCGCGGCGGGGTGAGGGCTGGGGCGCAGCCGTGACGGCCCACCTCACCCGCCGGGCGGTCACGGCTCACGGCGCCTGCACTCTCGGGATGTTCGCCGACAACGATACGGCTCGCCGCCTCTACGAGCGGTTGGGTTTCACGATCGGGATGTAGTGGACGAGCCGCTGGTTCGGGTGAGTCGCCTACCGTGAGGCACCACGACCCCACTCCCGAGAGGTACGACATGCCCACCGTGACCAATGGACCCGTCGACATCCACTACGAGGACACCGGCGGCGACGGCCGCCCCGTGGTCCTCATCCACGGTTGGCCGCTGAGCGGTGAGTCCTGGGGTGAGCAGGTCCCCGCGCTGGAGGAGGCCGGCTACCGGGTGGTGCGCCACGACCGGCGCGGCTTCGGGCGCTCCGACAAGCCCGGCACGGACTCCTCCTACGACTACGACACCCTCACCGGGGACCTCGACGCGTTGATGACCTCGCTCGACCTGCGCGACGCCACCCTCGTCGGCTTCTCGATGGGCGGGGGCGAGGTGGCCCGCTACGTCGGCACCCACGGCGAGGAGCGGCTGCGCAGCATCGCGTTCACCGCCGCGGTCCCGCCCTGCCTGCTCAAGGACGACGACCACCCGCAAGGCGCCCTCGACGACGCGACGGTGAGCGGAATGCAGGACGGGTTGCGGGCCGATCCGCAGGGGTTCCTCGACGGGTTCACCAAGAACTTCTTCTCCGCGGGAGGCGAGATGCGGGTCACCGAGGATCAGCAGCAGGGCGCCCTGGCCTTGGCTCTGGAGGCCGACGTCCACGCAGCGGCAGAGTGCATCCGGTCCTGGGTCGAGGACTTCACCGGTGACCTCGCGAAGGTCACGGTGCCCACCCTCGTCATCCACGGTGACTCCGACGGCATCGTGCCCCTGGAGGTCTCCGGTCAGCGCACCCACGATGCGGTGGCCGGCAGCGAGCTCCACGTCATCGAGGGTGGGCCGCACGGCATCAACACCTCGCACCCGTCGGAGTTCAACCGCGTGCTGCTGGAGTTCCTCGCCCGCTGACCCCCGTGCCGCGGTTCACGCGTGGGCGGCGGCCTCTGCCTCGGATGCCGGGGGTCGGCTGTCGATGCCGGCCTCCTTGCGCTGCTGCGGGGTGATCGGCGCCGGCGCCTCGGTGAGTGGGTCGTAGCCGCCACCGGACTTCGGGAACGCGATGACGTCTCGGATGCTGTCGAAGCCGCCGAGGAGCATGACGATGCGGTCCCACCCGAACGCGATCCCACCGTGTGGCGGCGCGCCGAACGCGAAGGCGTCCAGCAGGAAGCCGAACTTCTCCTGGGCCTCCTCGGGCGCAAGCCCCATGACGGCGAACACCCGCTCCTGTACGTCGCGTCGGTGGATTCGGATCGACCCACCACCGATCTCGTTGCCGTTGCAGACCATGTCGTAGGCGTGGGCCAACGCCGGTCCCGGATCGGTGTCGAAGGTGTCCACGAACTCGGCCTTCGGCGAGGTGAAGGCATGGTGCACGGCGGTCCACGCACCGCCGCCGACGGCCACGTCACCGGCCGCCACGGCATCCGCTGCCGGCTCGAATAGCGGGGCGTCGACCACCCAGAGGAAGCTCCACGCCGACTCGTCGATGAGCCCGCCGCGGCGACCGATCTCCAGGCGCGCAGCACCGAGCAGCGAGCGCGAGGCCTTGGCTGCCCCGGCGGCGAAGAACACGCAGTCACCCGGCCTGGCGCCGACGTGCGCCGCCAGGCCGGACAGCTCGGACTCGGAGAGGTTCTTGGCGACCGGGCCGGTGAGGGTGCCGTCCTCCTGAACGAGCACGTAGGCGAGCCCGCGCGCACCGCGCTGCTTGGCCCACTCCTGCCACGCGTCGAGCTGCTTGCGCGGCTGGCCCGCGCCGCCGGGCATGACGACCGCGCCGACGTAGTCCGCCTGGAACACCCGGAACGGGGTCTGCGCGAAGTAGTCGGTGCACTCCACGAGCTCCAGGCCGAAGCGCAGGTCGGGCTTGTCGCTGCCGAAGCGACGCATCGCGTCCGCGTAGGTCATCCGCTCGAAAGGCGCTGCGAGGTCGACCCCGATGAGTGACCAGATCTCCTTCACGACGGCCTCGCCGAGCTCGAGCACGTCGTCCTGCTCGACGAAGCTCATCTCGATGTCGAGCTGGGTGAACTCCGGTTGGCGGTCGGCGCGGAAGTCCTCGTCACGGTAGCAGCGGGCGATCTGGTAGTAGCGCTCCATGCCGGCGACCATGAGCAGCTGCTTGAAGAGCTGTGGGCTCTGCGGCAGGGCATACCAGGACCCCGGCGCCAGGCGGGCGGGCACGAGGAAGTCGCGGGCTCCCTCGGGGGTGGAGCGGGTCAGGGTCGGGGTCTCGATCTCGACGAAGTCGCGGTCACCGAGCACCCGGCGCGCCGCCGCGCTCACCTTCGAGCGCAGCCGGATCGCATGACCCGCCGACTGGGTGCCCGGGCGACGCAGGTCGAGGTAGCGGTGCTTGAGCCGTGCCTCCTCCCCCACCGTGACACGCTCGTCGAGCTGGAAGGGCAGCGCGGCAGAGGCGTTGAGCACCTCGATCGAGGCAGCGACGACCTCGACCTCGCCGGTGGGCAGGTCGGGGTTGACGTTGCGCC
>JBDSVV010000278.1:0-8031 GCA_039927035.1 Ornithinibacter sp.
GCCGTGGTCGGCGAGGGCGTCGACGAGGGCGTCGGCCGACGGCTCGGGGGCCAGCACGTCCACGCGCAGCCCGTGCTCCTCCGCCGTCTTCGCCGTTGCCGGCCCGATGCAGGCCACGACCGTGCCCGGGTGCGGCTTCCCCGCGATGCCGACGAGGTTGCGCACCGTCGAGCTCGAGGTGAACAGCACCGCATCGAACGAACCGTTCTTGATCGCGTCGCGCACCCCCTGTGCGGGAGGAGCCGCACGCACCGTGCGGTAGGCCGTGACGTCGTCGACCTCCCAGCCGGTGGCCAGCAGCCCCGCCACGAGGGTCTCGGTGGCGATGTCGGCACGCGGCAGGAAGACGCGGTCGATCGGGTCGAGGTCGGGGTCGTAGGGCGGCCAGTCCTCGAGGAGGCCCCGCGCGGACTGCTCCCCGCTGGGTACCAGGTCGGGCGTGATGCCCCACTCGCGCAGGGCCTGGGCGGTGACCCCACCCACCGCGGCGACCTTCAGGCCGGCGAAGGACCTGGCGTCCAGACCGAACTCGTCGAACTTCTCCCGGATCGCGCGCACCGCGTTGACGGAGGTGAACCCGACCCACTCGTAACGGCCCGTGACCATGCCCTTGACCGCCCGCTCGAGCTGCTGCGGCGTGCGCGGGGGCTCCACGGAGATCGTCGGCACCACCGAGGCGCGGGCGCCGTGGTGCTCGAGGCGGGAGATGGTCGACGCCGACTGCTCCTTGGTGCGGGGCACCAAAACGCTCCAGCCGAACAGCGGCTTGGTCTCGAACCACGACAACGTCTCGCGCAGTGCGACCGTCGCTCCGACCACGGCGAGCACCGGGAAGGTCGCTTCGACCATCATCGTTCCGGCCTCGGCCAGCGTGGTCACCACGGTGCGCTGGTCGGTGCTGGTGCCACGCTCGGTGATCGCGACCGGCGTGGAGCCATCGCGGCCAGCAGCATGCAGGGCCACCAGCGTGCTCGCCGCCCGGTCTGCCGGGCCGAGGACGACGACGGTGACCCCGCTGTCGAGCGCGGCGCTCAGTTGTGCCTTGCGGTCTCCGGCGGCCACCACGAGCAGCCCCGTGGAAGCGCTGGACGTCAGTGGCACACCGGCATACGACGGCACGGCGGTGACCGAGCTGACGCCGGGCACGATCTCGATGACGACCCCTGCCTTGTGACAGGCGAGAGCCTCCTCGGCCATGCCGTTGAAGATCGCCGGGTCTCCGTCCATGAGTCGGACCACGAGACCTCCCGGGTGGGCCTTCGCGGCTCGCACGACGAGCTTGGCGCGTGATGCCTGGGTGAGGGCCTGTCCGTGGTCACCGTGCCCGGCCTCGACGACGTCGACCTCGGGGTGGCACCAGCGTTCGATGATCGCGTCGCGCGGGACCTGGTCGGTGACGACCGCGTCGGCCGCCGCGAGCAGCTCGCCCGCGCGGATGGTGAGCAGGCCTGGATCGCCTGGACCTGCTCCGACGAAGGCGACGCGTGCGGGAACGCGCGTGGTGGGTGGGGTGGACGAGCGCGTGGGGCTCACAGTGCACGCTCCGTGGTGAGGTGGTCGGTGGTCGTGGTCATCAGCTGCGCGGCTCCGTCGTCGAGGAGGATCTTCGCGAGACGTCTGCCGAGCAGGTCAGGGTCGTCGGGGTCACCGACGAGGGAGCGCCGCAGGTCGGCGCTGCCGTCAGGGGTCGTCACGACGGCACGCAGGGAGAGCTCGGGGCCGTCCATCCCCTCGACGACCTCCGCCAGCGCGCCGACCGGGGCCGAGCACCCCGCCTCGAGCTCGGAGAGCAACGCACGCTCGGCGGTGACGCAGGTGCGGGTGTCGGGGTCATCGATGCTCGCCACGATGGCGGACGTCGCGGCGTCATCGGCGCGCACCTCGACGGCCAGCGCTCCCTGGCCCGGGGCCGGCAGCATCTGGATCGGGTCGAGCACCTCGGTGACCTCGCCCAACCGGCCGAGACGGCGAAGTCCCGCCGCCGCGAGCACGACGGCATCAAGCTGTCCGTCCCTGACGGTGCGCAGGCGGGTGTCGACGTTGCCGCGGAGCTCGGCAAGCTCCAGGCCGAGCCCGAGAGCGGCGAGCTGGGCGCGCCGACGCGGCGACCCGGTGCCGACCGTGCTGCCCGCAGGGAGCTCGCCCAGGGTCAGCCCGTCGCGGGCCACCAGCGCGTCGCGCGGGTCCTCGCGGGTCGGGATGGCAGCGATCGTGATGCCTGCCTGCGGCGTGGTGGGGAGGTCCTTGAGCGAGTGCACGGCCAGGTCGACCCGGCCGTCGACGAGCGCCCCCCGCAGGGCCGACACGAACACCCCGGTGCCGCCCAGCTGCGCGATGGGGGTGGTGCGGTCCTGGTCACCGGCGGTGCTCACCTCGACCAGCTCGACGTCGTGGCCGAGGGCACGCAACCGGTCTGCGACCCAGCCCGCCTGGGTGGTGGCGAGGGTCGATCGGCGAGTGCCCAGCCGAAGCGTGCTCATGAGGCCTCCCCGGGCAGCTCAGGGGGCGCGGACACCAGCGAGACGTCGCGGGGGTCGAGGTCGAAGAGCTCGCTCAGGGCGCGGGCGTAGCTGCCACCCTGACCGTCCCTCGCCAGCTCCTTGACCCGGACCGTCGGGGTGTGGAGCAGCTTGTCGACGACCCGCTCGAGGGACCGGCGCACCTCGTGCCGCTGGGCTGCGGTCAGGTCTCCGAGCCGTCGCTCCAGCCGTCCGGCCTCGTCGTCGACGAGCTGGCCGGCCCGGGCGCGCAGGGCGGTGACGGTCGGCGCGACGGCCTCGGCCGAACGAGCCAGCTGGTATGCCGCCACCTCGGCCGTGACGACCGCGCTGGCCTGCGCGACCTGGGGTGCGGACTCTGCTGCGGCGAGGTCCTCTCCCAGCTCGGCCAGACCGACCCGGGTGACGCCCTCGAGGTCCGCCACGGCGAGGTCGACGTCGTGGGGCAGGGCCAGGTCGACGTAGACCTGGGGGCGCCCCTCGCGGGACACCATCGCAGCGCGCACCATGTCGGCACCCACCACGCGGCCCGGGGCCCCGGTGGATGAGATGACGACATCGGCACCGATCAGGGCGTCCGGGAGGTCGACGAGGCGTCGAGCCGACCCGTGGACCCGATCGGCCACGGACCTCGCGCGATCGTGGTTGCGGTTGGCCACGACCACGGTGCGCGCCCCCAGGCGCGAGACGGTGCTGGCGGCGAGGGCACCCATGCCCCCGGCTCCCACGACGAGCACGGAGAGCCCACCCAGCCTTCCGAGAACGGCTTCGGCGCGGGTGACGCCGGCCTGCACGAGCGACCCGCTCACCAGGTCGATGCCCGTCTCGGCGTGCACCCGCTTCCCGACCCGAAGGGACTGCTGGGCCAGGGTGTTCAGCGCCGGGCCGACGTGACCGTGGTGCTGGGCGCGGGTCAGCGCACGGCGGACCTGCCCGAGGATCTGCGCCTCCCCGACGGCCATCGAGTCCAGCCCGGCAGCGACCGAGAACGCATGCGCGATCCCACGCTCCTCGTAGTGGACGAACAGGTGTGGCTGCAGGGCCGTGCGCTCCAACCCACAGGCCTGCGACAGCGCGACCGTGATGTCGATGACGGCACCGTGGAAGGTGAGGCTCTCGGCATAAACCTCCGTGCGGTTGCACGTCGAGACCACCATCACCTCGGTGACGTGCTCGGAGCGCAGGATCTCCACCTCCAGGGCCGTGCGCGCCTCGGGGGGCAGCGCGACCGACTCCAGCAGGGAGAGCGGGGCCCCGTGGTGGGAGAGGCCCAGGACGACGAGGCTCATGGGGCCACCGCCTCGGTGAGGTCCATGCGCTGGCCGTGGAAGGCGAGGATCTGGAGCTCGGTGGAGAGGTCGACCTTGCGCACCACGACGCTGTCGGGAACGGCGAGCACCGCGGGGGCGAAGTTGAGCACCGACCGCACGCCTGCCTCGACGAGGGCGTCGCACGCATTCTGCGCTCCGTGCTCCGGGGTGGCGATCACGCCGATCGCGAGTCCGTGGCGCTCCACGAGGTCAGGAAGGTCGCCCATCGCTCGCACCGGTTGCCCGGCGACGACCTCACCCACGAGCGAGGGGTCGCCGTCGAGGAGCGCGATGACCCGGAACCCGCGCTCGGCGAAGCCGCGGTATGCCGCGAGCGCCCGGCCCAGGTTGCCCATGCCGACGATGGCCACCGGCCAGTCCTGCGTCAGCCCGAGGGAGGAGCTGATCTCTGTGGCGAGTCGCTCGACGTCGTAGCCGACCCCGCGCACACCGTAGGAGCCGAGGTGGGACAGGTCCTTGCGCAACATCGTGGGGCTCACCCCGGCGGCGGCTGCCAGCTGGTCGGAGCTGACCGAGTCCACGGCGCCGCGAGCCAGCGTGGTCAGCGCCCGCAGGTATCCGGGGAGCCGGGCCACCGTCGCGTCGGGGATTCCCCGACGGGCGGCTGCTGCGGTGGACATGAGCGCTCACCGACTCCTTTCGCGGGCCCGGTCGGCCACGTCAGGTGGAGCCTTGGTGCGCCATCGACGGGCCTGCGAGTAAAACGCCAGACTACGTCCTTGTGAACCACTGCACAAAGTCGTGACCAACCCCGTGAGCGACCTCACGTCGGCGTGTGCTATCAGGCCCCGAGGGCCGCCCGGAGCCGGCCGGCGTCCACGCGCCAGTAGTCGTGCCGCGCTCCGTCGACGAGGGTCACCGGGATCTGCTCGGCGTAGCGCTCCCGCAGCACGGCGTCGTCCTCGATCGAGACCTCGGTCCACCCGACGCCCACCTCCGCGGCCACCGCGGAGACGGTCACCCGGGCGACGTCACACAGGTGGCACCCCGGGCGGGTGACCAAGGTGATCCGGGAGTGGTCGGCATCCATCAGAAGAAGACCGAGCGACGCTGCATGAGCAGGGTGTAGAGGGTCTGCTGGATCGTCTCGCGCACCCGGTCGGTGAGGTCGAAGACGAGCATCGGGTCCTCTGCCGAGCCGGCGCCGTAGCCATCGGTGGGGATCGGGGCGCCGAACTCGATGATCCACTTGCTGGGGAGGGGGATCAGGCCGAGCGGTCCGAGCAGCGGGAACGTGGGGGTGATCGGTGCGTAGGGCATACCGAAGAGTCGTGCGACGGCACCCATGTTGCCGATGATCGGGGCGATCTCCTCGGCGCCCACGACCGAGCACGGCACGATCGGCACCTCGGCGCTCAGCGCTGCCGCCACGAAACCCCCGCGCCCGAAGCGCTGGAGCTTGTAACGCTCGCTGAACGGCTTGCCGACACCCTTGAAGCCCTCGGGGAACACCCCGACCAGCTCGCCCTGCTCGAAGAGTCGCTCGGCGTCGGTGGTGGTGGCCAGGGTGGAGCCCGAACGACGCGCTATCGTGCCCAGGAACGGCGTCTGGAACACCAGGTCCGCGCCCAGGGCCCGCATCACGCGGTGGTTGGGGTGCTCGTCGTGGATCGCCAGCTGCACCATGAGCGAGTCGATGGCGATGGTGCCGGAGTGGTTGGACACGACCAGGGCCCCACCGGTCTGCGGGATGTTCTCGATACCCCGCACCTCGACCCGGAACCAGTGCCGGTAGATGGGTCGCAACATCGGGTAGAAGACGTTCGCGGTGAAGTCGGCGTCGTAACCGAAGTCGTCGACGGTGTAGTCGCCCTCGACCCGGCGGCGCACATACGCGAGCACCTGCGCGACGCGACGCTCCACGTCGGCCGGCGAGATCCCTGCCGACTCCGCGGCCACCCGGAGCATGGACACCAGCGCGTCGAGGACGTCGCCGGAGTCCGGGAGCGGGAAGCCTGACCTCGCAGGGGCCGTGCTGACCGTGGGGTCGATCGGAGGCTCGGCCAGGCGCAGGTGTGGCCGACGGGTCGCGGCGTCGCGACGCGCCTTCTCCTTGGCGGGCACCCGCGACTGCGCCTGCCGGGAGGTGGCGCCACCCCGGGTCGGTGGGGCATGACGAGTGCCCGACTGGCGGGCGACCTTGCGCGAGGGGGCCGAGGTCACCTTCGGCGCCGGACGGTGGGGGCGACGCACTGCAGCCGCGGGGGTCTTCGCGTCGGGGGCGACGACGTCCGGGCCGGTGGTGTCGTCCCCAGATACGGGAGCGGCCGCCTCGGTTGGTGGCTTCTTCGGGGTCGGCCGACTGGCGGGGGCTCCGGCTGCTGGCGCCTTCACTCGCGTCGGCGCCGCCGTCGGTGCCTTCGCCGAGGCGGCCCCCTTCGTCGCCGTCCTCTTCGCCGTCGTCTTCCGCGCGGCAGTGGCGGGAGCGGACGTCGTCGACCGCGTCGTGGCCGATCCATCCCCCGGTGTGCTCGAGACGGCGAGGACGACGGGCTCCGCACCGACCAGTGGGGTCGAACGGCGCTTGGCCCGCTCGCCCGAGGCCCGTGCGGCACCCGCAGCGAGTGCGCCCTTGCCGGTGGCCATCAGTGCCCCCGCCCGGTGCCGAGGGTGCGCAGCAGCGCCTGGCTGGCCGACCCGGCGACCCCGCTCACGGCATCCCCGAATGCCGTTGCCGCAGGCACCGCAGGGCCGACCGTGCGGGCGAAGTCCTCGAACGCCTCGCGGGTCGTGAACCTCGGCTCGAACCCGAGCACGGCGGACATCCTGCTCGTGTCGAGCCCCCGGCCGTAGGCCAGGAAGGACATCTGGTCGGGGGAGAAGTCCGCGAGCCCAGCGCGGCGCGCGAGGCCGCCGACGAAACCCGCCGCCGACAACGGCATGGGCACGACGGGGCGGCCCACGATGGCCGCGGCCTGCAGCACCGTGATCACGCCGCGGCCGGCGAGGTTGACCACACCCGTGGCCCGACCCGTCGAGGCGACGTGCAGCGCCTCGATCGCGTCGTCCTCGTGCATGAACTGGAGCCGCGCGTCGAAGCCCAGGGGCGCTGGGATCACCGGCAGGTTGAAGTAGTCCGTGATGGACGTGCGGATGCGGGGGCCCACGATGTTGGCGAAGCGAAGGGTGAGGATCTCGGTCTCGGGCCGACGCCGAGCGAACCCCCGCACGTAGCCCTCGACCTCGATCGAGTCCTTGCCGAACCCACCGGACGGGGTGCGCTTGGCGCCCATGTCCTCGGTGAACATGGCCGGGTCTCGCGGGGTCGAGCCGTAGACGGCCGCAGAGGACTTCACCACCAGGCGCGTGACGGTGCTCGACTTCTGGCAGGCCGCCAGGAGCTGCATCGTGCCGATGACGTTGATCTCCTTCTGCGGGGTGCGCCCCCCGGCGAAGGTCGGCGTCGCGATGACGTTCATGTGCACGACCGTGTCGACCTTCGCCGTCTCGATGATCCGCGCGATCATCGGGTTGCGGATGTCGGCGCGCACGAACTCGACGTCACCGACGTCCTGAGGAGGGGGGATCACGTCGACCCCGACCACGTGGGAGACGCTCGGGTCCTGACTGAGTCGGCGCGCGAGGAGGCCGCCGAGATAGCGGGACACCCCCGTCACGAGCACCACCTTGCCCACGCGCTGCTCCTTCATGCTTGCTGAGGACCCCAACCTACCGAGTGCCACCCCGGGCACACGACACCAGGGCACACGACAAAGGCCCCCGGAGTGCGGGGACCTCTGAAGTGCTGGAGTGACTCGAGGTCACTTCTTGTTGCGGCGCTGATGGCGCGTCTTGCGAAGGAGCTTGCGGTGCTTCTTCTTCGCCATCCGCTTGCGCCGCTTCTTGATGACTGAACCCATGCGATGTCCTCGTTGCTGGCGGGAGGTGTGCGACGGCCCACCCTACCGGCAGGCCGTCCCGGCCCCAAAACGTGGGCCTGAAGACGCGGGTGGGGCGGCCCGCACGTTCGGGCCGCCCACCGTCGACGTGGAGACCGCCTCAGGCGGTGTCGATGAACGAGTTGCGCAGGTAGGTGTCGACCTGGTCCTCCGGGACCCGGAAGGACCGACCCACACGGATCGCCGGCAGCTCCCCGGCGTGGACCATGCGGTAGACCGTCATCTTCGACACGCGCATGATCGCGGCGACCTCGGCGACGGTCAGGAACCGCACCTCGCCGAGCTGACGCTCAGTTGACATCT
>JBDSVV010000279.1:0-2830 GCA_039927035.1 Ornithinibacter sp.
GCGCGTGGTCTCCACCGAGGCGGCCAGCCAGACCTCCCAGATGATGGAGCTCGTCACGACTCCCGAGGTCGGCACGGCGCCGGGCGCCGGCATCCCCGGCTACCGGGTCGCCGGCAAGACGGGCACAGCCCAGGAGGTCGGCGGAAAGTGCAACTGCTACCGAGACGGTGGCCTTGCGGTCTCCTTCGCCGGTTTCGCCCCCGCCGACAAGCCCCGGTTCACCGTCTACGTCGTGATCAAGCGTCCCACCGGCACCGCGAGCGGTGGCGGTACCGCAGGGCCGGTGTTCCGCAAGATCCTCAGCTATGTCCTCCAGAAGTACGCCGTAGCGCCGACCGGCACGACGCCGTCGAAGATTCCGATCAACTGGGAACGGCGCCCGAATGGATAACCTCGGTTGGTGCCGAAGCTGAACCTCACTCGCCCCTCTGTCCCTCCGCGGACCCCGCTGGCGCAGGTGGCTGCGTGGACGGGCGCCGAGCTCAGGCTCCCCACCGACCCTGCTGCTGGGAGCTGCGCCGAAGCCACGCCCGCTGAGGACGTCGTGATCACGGGTCTCTCACTGAGCAGCCAGCGAGCCCAGACCGGGGACCTCTACGCCGCTCTTCCCGGCAGCCGGGCCCACGGCGCGACGTATGCCGGGGACGCGGTTGCCTCCGGCGCCGTCGCCGTCCTCACCGACGCCGAGGGGGCTGAGATCGTTGCGCGGGTCAGTGGCGGCACCAGGGTGCCCGTGCTGGTGCTGGAGAACCCTCGCGGAGCGCTCGGCCGGCTCGCTGCACGGCTCTACGGCGAGCCCGCCCGCTCGCTGGTCCTGATGGCAGTCACGGGCACCCAGGGCAAGACCACCACCACTCGACTGCTGGAAGGCGGGCTGACCGTCGCCGGCATCGGGGCCGCGGTCGTCGGCACAGTTGGCACGCGCATCGCGGGCCGCGACGTGCCCACCTCGCTCACCACCCCTGAGGCACCTGACCTGAACGCCTTGTTCGCCGTGATGGTCGAGCAGGGGGTGACGGCCTGTGCCATGGAGGTCTCCAGTCACGCCCTGGTCATGGGCAGAGTGGCTGGGGTGGTCTTCGACGTCGCGGCGTTCCTCAACCTGGGCCGCGACCATCTCGACTTCCACGCCGACGTGGAGGAGTACTTCGCGGCGAAGGCATCGCTGTTCACCCCGGAGCGCACCCGACGCGGTCTCACCAACGTCGACGATCCCTTCGGTCGCCGGCTGCTCGCTGCGGCTTCGGTGCCGATGGTCACGTTCTCCCCGTCCGGAGGCCAGGCGGACTGGCGTGCCGTACGGGTCTCGTTGGAGCCTGAAGGGTCCGACTTCACGGTGGTCGCGCCCGACGGTCGTCGGATCCCCGCACGGGTCTGCCTCACCGGGGCCTTCAACGTGAGCAACGCGCTGTGTGCCATCGCGCTGGCGGGCGAGGCCGGCCTCGACCCCGAACAGGTCGCCGACGGGATTGCGCGCAGCGGAGGTGTGCCTGGCCGACTGGAACGGGTGGACGTCGGGCAGGACTTCACGGCGATCGTGGACTATGCGCACAAGCCTGACGCCGTCGAGGCTGCGCTCGCTGCGCTGCGCCCGCTGACCGAGGGCCGTCTGGTGCTCGTGATCGGCGCCGGGGGGGACCGGGACGCCGGGAAACGTCCGCTGATGGGCGAGATCGGCGCGCGTCTCGCCGATGTGCTCGTCGTGACCGACGACAACCCACGCTCGGAGGATCCGGCCATGATTCGCGCTGCCGTGCTCGCGGGCGCGGCCAAGGGGGGCAGCGAGATCCACGAGATCGGCGACCGGCGTACGGCGATCCGCCGGGCCGTCGCCATGGCAACCAAGGGAGACACGATCGTGGTCGCCGGCAAGGGGCACGAGACCGGCCAGGAGATCGCCGGCACGGTTTACTCCTTCGACGACCGTGACGAGCTGCTGGCGGCGCTCACAGAGCGGATGCCGAGCACGTGATCCGGTTGAGGCTCCAGGACATTGCCGACACGGTGGAGGGCACTGTCGCGGATGGACCTGCCTCGCTGGAGATCAGCGGGCCGGCGTTCCTGGACAGCCGATCCCCAGAACCTGGCGGACTGTTCGTCGCCTTCGCGGGGGAGCACGCGGACGGTCACGACCATGCTGCAGCGGCCGTGGCTGGCGGAGCTGCCGCGGTCCTCGGCACCCGGGCCACGGGGGTGCCGAGCGTCCTCGTCGGTGACGCCGAGGTGGGACTGCAGCGGCTCGCCAGGGGGGTGCTGCAGCGGCTCCGGTCCGCGAGCACGGACCTGCGTGTCGTGGCCGTGACCGGTTCCCAGGGCAAGACCACCGCCAAGGACATGCTTGCCCGGGTGCTGGCCGATGACGACGCCACGGTCGCCACCGCCGGATCCTTCAACAACGAGCTCGGGCTTCCGCTCACCGTGCTCCGTGCTGACGAGACGACCCGGCACCTGGTCCTCGAGATGGGGGCCCGTGGGGTGGGTCATCTCGCCGAGCTCTGTGCTATCGCTCCGCCCGACGTCTCGGTGGTCCTCAACGTGGGGAAGGCGCATCTGGGCGAGTTCGGCTCTCAGGGACAGATCGCGGTGGCCAAGGGGGAGCTGGTCGAGGCGCTGGCGTCGACGGGCGCCGCCGTGCTCAACCTCGACGACCCGCTGGTGTCCGCGATGGCCCGCCGGACTTCCGCCCACGTGTGGACCTTCGGTCGCTCCGCGGACGCTGAGGTGCGGCTCGGCGACGTCCGCGTCGATGACCTCGGGCGTCCGTCGTTCGACCTCACCTACGACCGCCGGACCGAGCACGTGGCGCTGCGGTTGCTCGGGGAGCACCAGG
>JBDSVV010000280.1:0-4590 GCA_039927035.1 Ornithinibacter sp.
GCAAGGTGCAGACGCAGGAGGAGTTCTTCCACACGTTCAACACCCTGCACAACTCCAACAAGCAGGTCGTCATCACCAGCGACGTGCCGCCCAAGCTGCTCAGCGGCTTCGAGGCCCGGATGCGGTCTCGCTTCGAGATGGGTCTGCTCACCGACGTGCAGCCCCCCGACCTCGAGACCCGCATCGCGATCCTGCGCAAGAAGGCCATCCAGGAGCGGCTCTCGGTGCCCGACGACGTGCTGGAGTTCATCGCCTCCCGCATCTCCACCAACATCCGCGAGCTCGAGGGGGCACTCATCCGGGTGACCGCGTTCGCGAGCCTGAACCGCCAGCCCGTCGACATGAGCCTGGCCGAGATCGTGCTGCGTGACCTGATCCCCGACGAGGCGTCCAGCCAGGTCACCCCGGCGACGATCATGGCCCAGACCGCCGCCTACTTCGGACTCACCCTCGATGACCTGCAGGGTCAGTCACGCTCACGGGTCCTCGTGACCGCCCGGCAGATCGCGATGTACCTGTGCCGCGAGCTGACCGACCTCTCGCTGCCGAAGATCGGCCAGCAGTTCGGCGGCCGCGACCACACCACGGTCATGCACGCCGACAAGAAGATCCGCCAGCTCATGGCCGAGCGCCGGGCGATCTACAACCAGGTCACCGAGCTGACGAACCGGATCAAGCAGCAGTCTCGCTGAGCCACGCCACGCTCTCGCGCAGGGTGCTCTCCCACGGGGTCGCTGCCAGGCCGAATGCCGTGGACGCGGCGGTGCTGTCCAGCACGAACGGCGCCTCGAACTGGTGGCGGGTCTCGTTGAACTCCCTGAGCAGGGGATAGACCGAGCCCACCGCGCTCACCAAGGGCTTCGGGACCCGCCTCGGGCGTCGGACGGGCTGGCCCACGAGCACGGCCACCTCCTCGGCCACCTGCGCCATCGATCGGGGCGGGGCGCTCGGCACGTGCCAGGTGCGTCCCCACGCGGGGGAGTCGGCCGGTTCGCTCGCGAGGCCTGCCACGAGACGCGCCACGTCCTGACCGTTGGTCCACGTGTGCGGGGCGTCCGGGTCGCCCATGACGAGCCACCCCGAGCGCCCGGCCATGGCGGGCTTGACGACGAAGGAGTTCAGGTAGCTCTGGGCTCCCATGCCGGCCCCGACGTAGTCCGAACCGCGCACCTCGGTCGCCCGGATCCGGCCGTCCTGGTGGAGCGTGAGCGCGTCGCGCCACATCGCCGCGCGCACCTCTCCCTTTCGCCCGTTCGGCGCCACCGGGGTCTCTTCGGTCATCGGGGCCGCGACGCGGCCGTAGGGATAGAGGTTGCCGACAGTGACGAGCCCGGCCCCGGTCGCCGAGGCCGCCGCCAGGATCGCGCTGGCCATCGGAGGCCACAGCTCCGCCCACGTGGAGTACTGCGAGGGGTTGAGGGCGTCGACGATGCTGTCCGCGCCGGTGGCGACCTGCGCCACCCTCGCTCCGTCGGTGACGTCTGCGGCGACGACCTCGACTCCTTGCAGATCCGATCCGCCTCCCGAGCGGGACACCAGCAGCACGTGGTGGCCTGCCGAGGCCAGTTCGCGGGCCGCACCTCGACCGATGGCTCCGGCTCCCAGGATCACGTGTGTTCCCATGACGTCTTCTCCTCCTCCTCATCCGAGAGCAGCGCTCTCGCCTCTGGTGCCAGTGAATCCCCTGGTGGGCCAGATGTCAAGAGCAGTGCTCTCAGACGTGCTCATTGCTCACGTTTGTGGCATGATGGGTCGGTGAGCCCAGCCGACGGCATCCGTGCCCGCAACCGGGCCGCGATCGAGACCGAGATCCTCCAGGTGGCCCGCGCGCACCTGGCTGCGCAGGGGGCGGCGGCCCTCTCGTTGCGAGCCATCGCTCGCGACGTGGGGATGGTCTCCTCGGCGCTCTACCGCTACGTCGCAAGCCGGGACGAGCTGCTCACCCTGCTGATCATCGGCGCGTACACCGAGCTCGCAGACGCCGTCGACGCGGCTCATGACGCCGTCCCGGCGGCAGAGCACCGCGCGCGATTCGGTGCCGTCGCCCACACACTGCGGGCCTGGGCCCTCGCGCATCCACACGACTGGGCGCTGCTCTACGGCTCTCCCGTGCCCGACTACGACGCCCCCGGCGAGCGCACCACCGAGCCGGGTACCCGGGTCACCATGCTGCTCAGCGAGATCCTGGACGACGCGTCGCGTGTGGGTGCCTTGAGCCCGCGAGCCAGTGCCACCGACGCCGACGCGATGGCACGGGCGCAGGCCTGCATCGGGGCGATGCTGGCCGACCCGGAGTTGGCCGTGCTGCACCTGAACCCGGTCGCCATGCTCGCCGGCGTGCAGTCCTGGTCGGTGTTGGTCGGTGCGGTGAGCCGCGAGGTCTTTCAGATGCTCGGCCCCGACTTCGCCACCCCAGACCTCTTCGACGACGCCCTCGCCATCGCCTGCGACCTCGTCCTGAGGTCTGCCGAGTGAGTTGTCCACAGGTAACTGGGGACACCTGTGTACGTCCGGATCCACTGCCGATCGCGCTGCGTCAGTGCGAGACCCGACCTTCCGGCATCCACTGTGTGTGGGCTACCCTGTGGACAACACACGCTTCCCACAGGTCCCAGAGGTCACACCCCACAGTTGTCCACACCCACCTGTGGACAACTGTGGACAACCCCGGTGAAGACGTGGACGTTCACCCCCGCAGACGTGGACGCGCTGTGAACACCCGGGGCTCGTCCACAGCCCCCCTGCCACGCCGGCGTTCCTCGTCCACGAGACGTCCACACCCACGACGCGCCTGCTGACCAGCCACGATCACTCCTCGTCCACAGCATCCACACCTCCTACAACGACGAAGAGATCCATCAGTCAGCCATCCGCCCCGACCACGACCCTGGCGAGCCCTCACCGTGATGCACCACGGCACCAGCTGCTGATCCCCGTTCTCGGCGCCGCGGATCGAGTACCGGCACGACTGCCCGTGCACTAGTGTCGTGAGCCCGCCAGCAACAGGGCCGCAGGCACGCGCCCGGCATCCTCGCCGGCGAGGTACTCCGAAGGACGATGAGGTGGGGCTCCGGCCGCGCCAGACGAAGGTGGTATGCCGTGAAGTTCCGCGTCGAGCGAGACGTCCTGGCCGAGGCGGTCACCTGGGTGGCTCGC
Organism: Ornithinibacter sp.; assembly: GCA_039927035.1. Lineage (GTDB taxonomy): Bacteria > Actinomycetota > Actinomycetes > Actinomycetales > Dermatophilaceae > Fodinibacter. Next base: position 3,157 of record JBDSVV010000280.1, read on the forward strand.
GGTCTACCTGCGCGCCCGCCCGTTCCCGTGCTCGCTGGCATCCTGCTCGAGGCCGACGCCGAGGGCACCCTGACGCTCTCCGCCTTCGACTACGAGGTCTCCGCCAAGATCACGGTTGCCGCAGACGTCGCGGAGGCTGGCACGGTGCTCGTGCTGGGTCGCCTGCTCGCCGACATCTCGCGCAACCTGCCGGACCGGCCGATCGACGTCGCGGTCGATGGCAACAAGGTGCAGGTGACCTGCGGTTCCTCGCGGTTCAGCCTGCTGATGATGCCCGCCGACGACTACCCGACCCTGCCGTACTCGCCGGAGCCGACCGGCTCGATCGACGGCCACCTCTTCACCCAGGCCGTCGCCCAGGTCGCGATCGCGGCCGACCGTGGTGACACCCTGCCGATCCTCACCGGGGTGCGCGTCGAGATCGAGGGCGACACCATGACGCTCCTCGCGACGGACCGCTACCGCCTGGCGATGCGCGAGCTGCACTGGAACCCCGGTTCCACCGATGCGAGCCACGTGGTGCTCATCCCCGCCCGCACGCTCTCCGACACGGCCCGCTCCCTCGGCGCGAGCGGCTCGATCGACGTCGCCCTGGGCACCGCGGCAGGGGGTGACGGGCTCGTCGGGTTCGAGGCCGGCCAGCGCCGCACCACGACGCGCCTGCTCGACGGCGAGTACCCGAAGGTCAGCTCGATCTTCCCGACCACTTCCGAGACCGAGTCGGTGATCAAGACCGCCGACCTCGTCGAGGCCGTCAAGCGCGTCGCCCTGGTGGCCGAGCGCAACACCCCGGTGCGGCTGCGCTTCAGCGAGGGGCAGGTCCAGATCGACGCCGGCACCGGTGACGACGCCCAAGCCTCCGAGGCCGTGCCAGCGGTGCTCACCGGGCCCGAGCTCGAGATCGCCTTCAACCCGAGCTATCTGCTCGACGGGCTGGGAGCGGTGGGCACGGCATACAGTCGCATCTCCTTCACCCAGCCCTCCCGTCCGGCGGTGCTCTCCGGGCAGGACGAGGAGGACGGGGAGGCCGACACCTCCTACCGCTACGTCCTGATGCCGGTTCGCTTCGCGTCCTGACCCCGGGCCCGGATGCCGCGGGCGTAGCCTGAGGCATCCGGCGGCGCACCCGCCACCACACACCACGGAGGAGCTCGACATGCAGCTTGGCTTGGTCGGACTGGGGAAGATGGGCGGCAACATGCGCGAGCGCATCCGCCGCGCGGGCCACGAGGTCGTCGGGTACGACCGCAACAAGGCCGTCTCGGACTCACGCTCGCTCGCCGACATGGTCAAGAAGCTCGACGCGCCGCGGGTGGTGTGGGTGATGGTGCCGCACGGCGACCCGACCCGCGAGACCGTCGCCAAGCTCGGTGACCTGCTCGAGAAGGGTGACCTGGTCATCGACGGGGGCAACTCCAAGTTCACCGAGGACTA
>JBDSVV010000281.1:0-9767 GCA_039927035.1 Ornithinibacter sp.
GCTGTTGCCGTGCGGGACGTGGTCGAAGTAGCCGCCCTGGTCGATCGGCTCGGGACGCTGGCCCGGCACCCAGCCCTGCTTGAGCAGGAAGAACTCGATCTCGGGGTGGGTGTAGAAGGTGAAGCCCATGTCACTCGCCCGGGTGAGCGCCCGCTGGAGCACGTTGCGCGGGTCGGACATCGACGGGGTGCCGTCGGGCAGGGTGATGTCGCAGAACATCCTTGCGGTGCCGGGGCTCTCCCCGCGCCACGGAAGCACCTGGAACGAGCTCGGGTCGGGCTTGGCGAGCATGTCAGCCTCGTAGACGCGCGCGAAGCCCTCGATGACCGACCCGTCGAAGCCGATGCCCTCGCTGAAGGCTCCCTCGAGCTCGGCCGGGGCGACGGCGACCGACTTCAGCGTGCCGAGCACGTCGGTGAACCACAGCCGCACGAAGCGGACGTCGCGTTCTTCGATGGTGCGGAGGACGAACTCCTGCTGGCGATCCATGTGTCGATCCTGCCGCACCCGTGTTTCACCCGGGTTACCGCCACGCGAGGGGACGGCATCCGAGCACGGAGCAGGCCCCCCGGGAGTCTTCTCCCGGGGGGCCTGCTCTCCATCGGTTCGGCGGACTGCTCAGGTCACTTCGGGAAGCTGACCTTCAGCGTGAGCTGCTCCGCGTGGTGCGAGGTGTTCGTCACGCTGATCTGCGTGCCCGATCCGGCGACCTTGTTCGAGGCCAACGGGTTGTCCGCTGTCCAGTACCGGTTGGGGTTGGTGTCGTTGAAGGTGGGGATGGCGTTCGAGCGCGGCGCCGTCACCGGCACACCGGCGCGGTGGAAGGTCACCGGGTTCGTCTTCTCCTGACCGAACGGCGCGTCGAACGGCTCGCGACGGTTCCCGAGCTTCGCGCCATCGGGGCAGGTGACCGGCGCCGGCGCCGGACGCGCGTCGACGGGGAGCACCTGACCGCCACCGGGGTGCGTCCTGGTGGTGTTTGTCGGCGAACTCAGCGTTGGCGAACCAGACGAGCATGCCGTTCTGGTGGGGGAAGCGCTCCACCCAGTCCGGCCTGGTCGTGGTCGTAGCGGTCGACCTTGTCGGACTGGGCGAGGTAGGTCTTGAGCTCGGCGGAAGACTTCCCGGCCTTGACCTGCGCGTCGTACCCGGCCGTAGCGGTGTCCTTGACGGAGTTCCAGTAGCCACCGGCCTCGCTCGTCCCGTCCCCCTCCACCGGGTTGTGACCATAACGGGCCACGTCGTAGGGCAGGGTCACCCAGTTGGAGACGTCGACATTGACCAGGAAGCGGCCGTTGGACTGCGTGGCGTAGAAGTCCTTGAACGACTCGCCCTGACCGAACATCATGCCCACGTGGTGCTGGCGGTTGAAGTCCGTGAGCCAATAGATGGAGTTGTCTTCGGTGGCACTGCCGTCCCACGTGCGGTCCGGCTGGGCGATCTGGTTGTGCACCGGGCCCGCCTCGCCTCCGGTGGCGGTTCTGGTCTGGGTGCCGAAGTCCGGGAGGACCGTGAAGTTGTCCTCCTCGGGGTTGACCGGGTCGTTGACGAACGTGGACTTCTTCGGCTTGCCCTTGGCGTCCTTCCCCTCGGACTTCAGCTCGATCACGCGGTTGCCGTTGATGACCTTGGTGCTGGCGGTGCGGTTGACGAGTTGCTTGACGGCGTCCTCGCGCCGGGCCGCGGCGGCCTCGGCGAGCGGTAGACGGCGTATCACCGGGTCGGTGCGGGCCGCCGACCCACCAGACAGACGTTCTTGCGTCAAAAGGCGCAGTGGACGCATGTTTTTGGTCAAGAACGGGTCATCGGGAGGTAAAGCGGCTGACGACACCCCCCGTGATCCCCCATGCTGACCCGGCTAGGATCCGGTGATGAGCCAGCAGCCCAGCGCCCCGGAAGGCACCGCCCCCTACGGCACCGGAGCCCAGGCGGCACCGCAGCGCCGCGTCAGGGTGCCCCACCTCCAGCAGATGAAGGATCGCGGCGAGAAGTGGGTCATGCTCACGGCCTACGACATGTACACCGCCGAGATCTTCGACGAGGCCGGCATCCCCGCCCTGCTCGTCGGTGACTCCGCGGGCAACAACGTCTACGGCTTCGAGACCACGGTGCCGGTGACGGTGGACCACCTCGTGCCCCTCGTGCGCGCCGTGACGAGCTCTGCCAAGCGGGCGATGGTGGTCGCCGACCTTCCTTTCGGCTCCTACCAGGCCAGCCCCCAGCAAGCGCTCGCCACGGCGACCCGCTTCATGAAGGAGGGTCTGGCACACGCCGTCAAGCTCGAGGGTGGCAAGCCGATGGTGCCCGAGGTCGAGCTGCTCGTGCGCGCCGGCATCCCGGTCATGGGCCACATCGGCTTCACGCCCCAGAGCGAACACGTGCTCGGTGGCTACAAGGTGCAGGGTCGAGGCGACGGCGCCGACCGGCTGCTCGAGGACGCTCTCGCCCTCGAGGCCGCCGGTTGCTTCGCCGTCGTCATGGAGATGGTGCCCGCTCCGGCCGCTGCGCGGGTCACGGCAGCGCTGCGCATTCCGACGATCGGCATCGGCGCCGGACCCGACTGCGACGCCCAGGTGCTCGTCTGGCAGGACATGGCCGGCCTGCGTGGCGGCCGGGCGCCTCGCTTCGTGAAGAAGTACGCCGACCTGCGCAGCGACCTCCGAGGGGCGGCCCAGGCGTACGCCGCGGACGTCGCCGCCGGCACCTTCCCCGCGGCCGAACACTCCTTCGAGGCGTGACCGGGGAACCGGCACAGGATCCAGGACTTCCCACCGCCATGTGGCCCGCGACCCCCCACCCCGCACCCTCCGGACCCCCGACCCGGTGGTCCGCTCTGCAGTCCGGCCGGGAGGCGGCTCGCGCCTATCGGCAGCGGTTCCTGGACCTCGAGGCCGGCGGCGACGACATCCACGGTGAGGCCCGGTTCGTCACCGAGCTCGCCCCACCCCCCTCACGCATCCTCGACGCCGGCTGTGGCTTTGGCCGAGTGGCGAGCAAGCTGACCCGACTCGGCCACGTGGCGATCGGTGTCGACGCGGACCCCGACCTCATCGCCTTGGCGCACGAGGACAACGACACCCGGTTCGTCGTGGCCGACCTCGCGACGCTGGACCTGCGCTTCGAGCAGGAGTTCCACGGCGTGCTCCTTGCGGGCAACGTCGTCCCGTTCCTCGCGGACGGCACGCTCCCCGCGGTCCTGGACAGGCTCGCGTCCCACCTCGCGCCGGGCGGCAGCCTCGTCGCCGGGTTCGGGTTGGGCGGACCGTCCCTCCCGGAAGTCGCCGCCAGGGTGGGCCTGACGATGTACGACCGCATCGCCGCTGCCAACGGGCTCTCGTTCATCGCTCTCTACTCCACGTGGGACCGGGCCCCTTTCGGCCCCAACGATGACTACGCCGTCTCGGTGCACCGTCTGAACACCGGCTGAGGGTGCGGAGCCCAGGCTCTGGGCACGGGCCTCAGTCCTCGCTGCGGCCCTCTTCCCAGGCCTTGTCCTCGGCATCCCAGCTCTCGGTGCGCTCCCGCGCACTCTCCAGGGCGCGAGAAGCCGCGTCGTGCGTGTCGTAGGGACCCATGACCGTGGCGCTCTGGCTGCGGGTCTCGTCGGTCTCCACCGTGCCGGTGTCGACGTTGAACCAGTAGTGCATCGGAGTTCTCCTTCGTCGAGGCGGGGTGCCTAGACTCCACCGTATGCCGACGACCTACGCAACCGTGGCTCCCGGGGCGGTGTCCGCTCGGCGCCACGTGCCGTCGAGTATCCCCCGCCCCGAATACGTCGACCGACCGGGACCGGCGCAGTTCACGGGCCCCGAGGTCAAGGACGAGGAGACCATCGCGAAGATGCGGGTGGCTGGACGCGTCGCGGCCGACGCGATGGCCGCCGCTGCCGCCGCGATCGCCCCCGGTGTGAGCACGGACGAGATCGACCGGGTCGGGCACGACTACCTCATGGATCACCACGCGTACCCCTCGACGCTGGGCTACAAGGGTTTTCCCAAGTCGCTGTGCACCTCGGTGAACGAGGTGATCTGCCACGGCATCCCCGACAGCCGGCCCCTGGAGGACGGTGACGTCGTCAACATCGACATCACCGCGTTCCTCGACGGGGTGCATGGCGACACCGACGCCACCTACCTCGTCGGTGACGTCGACGAGGAGTCGCGGCTGCTCGTGGAGCGCACCCACGAAGCGATGATGCGCGGCATCCGGGCCGCCGTGCCCGGCCGCCAGGTCAATGTCATCGGTCGCGTCATCGAGAGCTACGCGCGCCGGTTCGGCTACGGCGTGGTGCGTGACTTCACCGGCCACGGCATCGGCACCGCCTTCCACAGCGGCCTGATCATCCCGCACTATGACGCGGCCCCGGCCCACAGCACCGTGATCGAGGCCGGCATGACCTTCACCATCGAGCCGATGCTCAACCACGGCAGCGCCGACTGGGAGATGTGGGACGACGGCTGGACCGTCGTCACCCGCGACCGCAGCCGGTCGGCGCAGTTCGAGCACACCATCCTCGTGACCGAGACCGGTCCGCAGATCCTCACCCTGGGAGAGAACGCATGAGCACCGCACGCCCACTGGGCATCGACGTCGGCGGCAGCGGCATCAAGGGCGCGCCGGTCAACCTCGACACCGGGGAGTTCAGCCAGGAACGGCTTCGCATCGACACCCCCGAGAAGTCGACCCCAGAGGCGGTCTGTGACGTCATCGTGCAGATCGTCGAGCACTTCGACGAGGTACACGACGGCTCACCGATCGGCGTGACGATCCCCGGCGTGGTGCAGCACGGGGTCGTCAAGACCGCGGCGAACATCGACAAGAGCTGGATCGACTGCGAGATCGAGAAGCTGCTCGAGGACCGGCTCCAGCACGACGTGGTCGTCGTCAACGACGCCGACGCGGCGGGCGTGGCGGAACTGCACTACGGCGCGGCGAAGGGCCAGAACGGCTTGGTCATCCTGACCACCCTGGGCACCGGCATAGGAACCGCACTCATCCACGACGGTGTGTTGATCCCCAACAGCGAGCTCGGGCACCTCGAGATCGGTGGGGTCGATGCCGAGAGCGTCACGGCCAGCTCTGCCAAGACGCGCGAGGACCTGAGCTACGAGGACTGGGCTCCGCGGCTGCAGCGCTACTACCGCCACCTCGAGGACCTCATCTGGCCGGACCTGATCGTCGTCGGTGGCGGGGTGTCAAAGAAGTCCGAGAAGTTCCTCCCCCTGCTGGACCTTCGCACGCCCATCGTGCCGGCGGTGCTGCGCAACACCGCGGGCATCGTCGGGGCCGCCGTGCTCGCGGCGGCCACCCAGGAGAAGCGCGGACGGCGCCGCGTCTGACCCCGGGCAATACTCAGCGCTGACGCGCGACGAGCAAGGCCTTCTTCGGGATGTTCTTGTCCACGACGTAGCTGCGCTTGCCCTCCCGCTCGGCGTAGCCGAGTCGCTCCAGGCGCATCAGGACCACCGGGCACTTCTTGCAGCGCGGCTCGTCCTTGCAGCACTTCTTCTTCGAGGTGACGGCGGGCACCCCACCAGAGTAGGTAAGCCTTACCTCACGATCCAAATCAGCGGCGTGTCGCCGGAGCGATCAGACCCGGAGGAACTCGACCGGCCCAGCCCCCGCGAGGTCGCGGATCGCGGTGCCGGGGTGTCCCAGGGTCGCGGCCTGGGTGAGATACAGGCCGCGCCCGCTCGGGGTGAGCAACCCGTCGTGGATCGGCACCGCCTGCGGTGCCGCCACCCGGCGCAGGAACGCGGTCATGTCGCGGCTGCGCTGCCACGGCGCCTGCAGCGGGAAGGCGAGCACGTCGACGTCGCCGGGCTCAGCGTCAAGCGCATCTCCCGGGTGGAACAGCGTCGGCTCCCCCTCCGCCTGAAGGCGTACCCCGACATTGGCGATGCGCGCGATGTCCTCGTGGATCAGGGCGTGGATCTCCCCCACCGGGGTGATGCTCACCCCACCCACCACGACTGCAGTGCCGTCGTGGGCTCGGGCCCGCACCCCCAGGTCGCGCAGCACGGCGACGCTCTGCGGGTCGGTGAGCACGAGCGCACCCGGGTTGGCGGACACCAACCCCGGGAGCCTCGCTGGGTCCAGGTGGTCCGCGTGCTGGTGGGTGACGAGGATGGCGTCGAGGCCCGAGGCCGGGGCGAGGTCTGTGGCGAGGGTGCCCGGGTCGATGAGCAGGCGGGTGTCCGCCATCTCGACGAGCAGGCAGGCATGGCCGAGGTGGGTGATCCGCATCTCGTCACCGTATGCCGGATCCTCCGGACGTGGCAGGGGTGAGGTGGACGAGTAGGGCTGTAGGCCGGGATTCGTCCAGCACAACCGATGCCCGTTGACTGCTGTTGGCTACAACCTCTCTGACCTGGTCATGTGCAAGATCGACTGTTGGTCGGCGATGACGACTTGCGGGCGTTGTGAGGACAATCTGAGGACAACGAGGAGGCGGAAGGAGCGGCCGCAGTAGGACCGCTGTCAATGGCCAACCACCGTGGCGCCGTCCCGGGCGTGGTCAGGGTGGCCAACAGTGCGTTCAGCCCGCGGACCTTGGTGTAGCCGAACCCGGCGCCCTGCTTGGCGTGGCCATGGACCTCGATGATCGTGTCGTCCACGTCGACGAAGGCGAAACCCGCCAGTGTCGCCGGCGTCGCCCGGTGCCGACCCCAACCCGACCATGCTGGCCAGCGCGAGCAGGAACCGCGCGGCGACCGCGTCGAGCTGGCGCACGTGGCCGAACGTGAACGCCCGCAGGAACGACCCCAACGTCGACGGGGCGTACGCCCGGGCGAAGACCCGCCCCATCCCACCGTGCCGCAGCATCGCCATGTCATCGATGGAGTCCGCGCCGGCGACCATCCCCGCCACCAGTGAGGCCACCTTCAACCCGGCATTGGTGTCTCAGCGGCCGGCGCCTGCTGGACCGCCCTGCAGGTGGCCCAGGAGGTCGAGGGGGCGACGATCGTCTTCGTGGTCTGCGACCGCGGCGACCGGTACCTCTCCAGCGGCGTGTTCCCGCCTGAGAGTTTTGGCTGACGCCCGGCGACATCCGGCCTCGAGGACGCGTCATCAAGTTCCATTCCGTCCGCGAACGTCAGGTCGACGTGCGGCGGAAAGACGCGCGTCCGGACCCATTCCATGAGCACCCGCGCTCATCCCAGCGGGCTTGCCTGTCCCACCACCTGCTGTTCCGCCGGTTCCACATGCGTGTGAGTTGGCCCGCCGCATACGGGCATCAGGAGCGTAGGTACGCGAGAACGGCGAGCACCCGCCGATGATCGGCGGCATCAGGGACGAGGTCCAGTTTGATGAAGATGCTGCGGACGTGGGCCTCGATCGTCTTGGTGCTGACGCTCAGCTCGGTTGATAGCGCGCTGTTCGAGAGCCCTTGGGCCATCAGGGCGAGCAATGTCCGCTCACGTTCGGTCAGGGCAGCCAGGGGGTCGCCCGTGCGTTTCTTGTCCAGCAGGCGGGCGACCAGTTCCGCGTCGATTACGCAGTCGCCGTTGGCGACGCGCCGTACGTCGTGTGCGAAGCCTGCCAGGTCGGAGACGCGATCCTTGAGGAGATAGCCCACGCCGCCGTGGAAATCGGAGATCAGTTGTACGGCGACCTGGGTCTCGACGTGCTGTGAAAGGAGCAGTAGACCCACGTTTGGGGACATCCGGCGTATCTCGACCGCGGCGTCGATGCCTTCGGTGGAGTGGCCCGGCGGCATCCGGATGTCAATGATGGCGACGTCGGGAGGATCTCTGCGGACGAGGTTGAACAGCTCGGCGGCAGTTCCGGCTTGGCCGGTGATCTCGATGTCCGCGTCGCTCAGGATTCTGGCCGTCCCCTCCCGGAATAGGACGGCATCGTCGGCGAGGATCACCCGCACGGGATCGTCGCCTTGAGGTGGGTGCCGCGGTCGACCGGGCTGTGCACCGCCAACCCTCCACTGAGCGTCGCGAGGCGGTCGGCGAGGCCCTGCAAACCGCTGCCCCAGTGACCATCTGCGCCGCCTCGACCGTCGTCCGTCACCCCGATGGACAGTCGGCCATCGTAACGGGTCACCTCGACCACGATGCTGGACGCATCCGAGTGCTTCGCGGCGTTGGTCAACGCTTCGCTCACGATGAAGTAGGCCGTCGCCTCGACTTCTTCGGGAGGGCGAACGTCGAGACGAACCTTGACCTGCACAGCGATCGGTGAGCGCTCCGCCAGGAAACCCACCGCGGCCTCGAGCCCCTCCTGGGTCAGGATCGCCGGGTGGATGCCGCGGGCCATGTCGCGGAGCTCGGCCAACGCTAGGGAGAGTTGGAGCCGTGATTCGTCCACCCTGTCGGCTAGGTCGGTGTCTCCGGCCGACGAAGCTCGCGAAGAGACGTCCTGCAAGCTGAGCGCCAGCGTCACCAACCGCTGCTGGGCGCCGTCGTGGAGATCGCGCTCTATGCGTCGGCGGGCGGCGTCTTGGGCGGCCACGATACGTTTGGCAGCGGCCCGCAGCTCGGCGGCCTGCAGCGAGATCTGATGCAGACGTTCCTGCAGTTCGACTCCCAGACCGACGTTGTCGATGACGAGCCCGGCTTGAGCCACCAGATCGCGAAGCAGGCGGTCCTCGGACGCCGCCAACGCTTCGCCGGGCGCTTTCGTCAGCGTAACGGCGCCCCGAAGCGTGCCCTGATGCACGATGGGACGGACGTGAGTTCGTCCGCCTCGCTCCAACGAAGCGAGACCCATGGGCGCCGCAACCGGCCGCGTCTCCGGGTCGGACTCGGGCGGCCAGGACGCCACCGCCACCAGGTCTTGGTCGGAGCCGACCCACAGCGTCACGTCGGCGGCTCCGACCCCCTCGGCGAGGGTCGAGGCGAGTCCGGTGAGTAGGTCGGCGCTCTGACCCCCAACGCTGAGCTGGGTCGACAGCCGGGCAAGCGCCTCATACGGCGTGGGCCGTTGGCCGTAGACGAGTCGGTCGGCTCCCCGCTGGACGCGGTGCCGGATGGGCTCGAACGCCACGGCGACCGCGGCCGTCGCCACCAAGGACAGCACCGGGGCGGGGCCCTCCCCGGCTCCCACCAGGCGCCCTACGCCCACAACAAGGACGACGTATGCGGCTGCGATGATGCCGGCCATCGCGCCGACCACCAAGGTCTTGCTGATCACCACATCAATGTCGTAGAGACGGTACTTGACGATGGCCACACCGGCAGCGATCGGAACGACCGGCACGGCCAGGACACCGAGCGTGGGTGAACCGAAGACGGCGAAGCCCAGACCCATCGTCACTGCGCCGATGGCAACGGCATAGGCGAACCACTTCAGTTGGCGCGCCTCGTCACCCTCGGCGCGCCGGAGACGGACGACAACGCATACAACCCACACCAGCTGGAACAGCAGGTACGTCGTGTGGCCGACGACATCCCACAACCTCTGCGCCGCGTCGTACCCACCCAGGTTCAAGGGATGGGGAGCCGCCGCGGAGTTGTAGGTGTACTCCACCGGCCACGCCGCCGAGACCAGCGCCAGAAGTGCCCCGGTCAGCACCATGACAGCCACCACCGGGCGCCATGCGGGTGAGGGCAGCCGCCCGTCGGGAAAGGACATCATGGTGGCGCCGCTGAGCACCAGGACCAGAGCCAGGGGCCACACGCCGAGCCACATCACCCACGATGCGCCGGGCAGGCGCGCACGATCCTGGTTGACGGCGTAGAGGCCGTACTGACGACCGAAGAACATCACGGCATGACCCACGCCCGTGGCTATGAACAGCCAACCCTCGCGAT
>JBDSVV010000282.1:0-7616 GCA_039927035.1 Ornithinibacter sp.
GGGAGTCGTGGCCGCGGTCGAGCTCGGGACCGTTGTCACCGAGGAGGTCGCCCTCCGGCAGCGGGCTCATCGGGCGCCGCTTCCGGAGCCGGTCGAGGCAGGCGTTGACGACGATGCGGTGCAGCCAGGTGGTCACTGCGGCCTCGCCGCGGTAGGCCCCGGCCCGGCGGTAGGCGGAGATGAAGGCGTCCTGAACGGCGTCGGCCGCGAGCTCGCGCTGACCGGTGGTGCGCACTGCCACCGCATACATGCGGTCACGGTGACGTCGGAAGAGCTCCCCGAAGGCCTCCCCCCCGTCGCCGGCGACGTGCCGCGCCATGAGCGCGCGGTCATCGACCACCCTCAGGTCCTCGCCCATCATGCTCGCCCCGGCACTCAGCCGGTGACGGTAGCCTCGTTGAGCCAGGCGCGTCGTTTGCCGCGGTCGTCGGCCGTCAGCTGGGTGAACCAGATGACGACGAACTGTCCGGCCACGGGCTTGTCGATCGCGATGGTCACGGTTCCCGACTTGCCCTTGCTCTCCCCCACCTTCGTCGCGCCCTCGAGCCCCGCCTTGGGTCCGACCAGCACCTCGAGGTCGCTGGCGAACGGCAGCACGAGCTCGACGGACTTGGGGGTCTTCTCGGCGCCGAGGTCGAGCACGATGCCGAGCCCCTTCTTCAGCCCACCGAAGGCGTCGCTGCGGTAGTTCTCCGAATTCCACCCCGTCGACGGGTCCCCGTCGATGATCTTGGGGGTGTCCTTGTCGTTCTCGCTGCCGTCGCCCTGGGGGTCGTATGCCGAGGCGCTGGTCACGGCGATCGGCCCGGCAATGCCGCCAGCCTCGGGCGAGCTGCTTGCCGTGGCCCCTGGTGAGCTGCTCGCCGGGGCCCCGGATGAGCTGGGGGCCACGGTGGTGGTGCGCGTCTGGGGGGCGCTGCCGTCACCGGAGAGGCCGACGTTGCTGTTGCTCCCGATGCGCGAGACGCCCCAGATGCCGATGATCAGGGCGAAGGCGAGGAAGAACGCCACGATGGCGAGCGCCACCTTGGACTCGTCCTTGGTGAGCGGCTCCGCCGGGACCAGGGGAGCCGGGGCCTCGAGTCCGTCCACGCTCTCCTCGCGCCGGGTGTCCGGTGACATCTCGGAGACCTTGTCGACGGCGCGCTTGGCCATCACCCCTACGCGGTCGCCGGCGGACCCCAGGGCGCTGGCGAGAGAGGCTCCCGCCCCGGCCACGGCGGCGCCTGCTGCGGTGACGCGGGAGGGCTCGTCCGCCTCCTGCGAGTGCGCGAGCACGGTGCCCTCGAGCATCTCGTCGCCGGCCTCGACGTGACGGACGTTCATGGCGTCGTCGTCGGCGAGGAGGCCGGGGCCGGCGCTGGCCCACTGCGGGTCCGTGCCGGCGACGGGAAGCACGCGGGTCGCGTCGACGTCGTCCTCGAAGACCTCCTCGACAGAGCCCTCGCCCTGGTCGGGCTCCGCCTCGGTCGTGTCGTCACGGTGCGGCTCCGGCTCGGGATCACCCTCGACGGGGCCGGGCCCCGGGTCAACGGGAAGCAGCGGTGCGCTGCGGGTGACCGGAGGGCCGAGGACCTGCCTCGAGGGCCACGGGGCCACCTGACGGGCGTAGTCCCCTGGGCTGGTCGGGCCCTGGTCGTCGCTGAGGGTCAAGCGGCAGATGGCATCGAGGTCACGGGGCACTCCCGCGGCGATCTCGGAGGGTGCGGCGATGCCGCCGGGCACGCGCGGCGCCTCACCCAGCCCACAGCCACCGCCGCCGAGGGGCCACAGACCGGTCAGACCGGCATACGCGAGGGCCACGACCCCCACGGCATCGCGGCGTGAAGCCTCGTCGGCCTCGGCGCCGTCCTCGCCGACGCGCACCGCTGCGGTGCCGAGCGAGCGCAGGCGCACATCGCCGTCGGGGGTGCGCAGCACGTCGTCGGGACGCAGGTCGAGGTGGTGCATGCCACGGGCGCTCGCGGCGTCGAGGGCCGAGGCCACCTCACCGGTGATTCGACGCACCTCGTCGCCGGGCACCCCCCCCGACTCCACCAGCTGGGTCAGGGTGCGCGCCTCGTCGAGGTCCTCCTCGACGACGTAGGCGATCTCGTCGTCGGTGCCGACGTCGAGGATCCGCACGAAGATCGAGTGGGTGACCGACGCCGCCCGTCTGGCGGCGTCCAGCAGGGCCGGGGTGCGGTGGTCGTCGGCCGCCATGCACAGCACCGACACGGTGCGCCCGAGGGTGGCGTCGTCGGCGGACCACCGCTCGGTGTCGTGCCCCTGCTCGAGACGACGGTGCACGGTGTAACGGCCGCCGAGGACGGTGCCGGGTCCCACACCCCTCACCGGTGCTCCTTCTGCTCGTCGGTCACGGCGCGCACGGCGCACACCCGCAGCCGACGGGTGTGCGGCCCATAGTAGGTGCTCCGGCTTCAGCGGCGAGGGAGGCGGCGGTGCGGCCGACGCTCGGCAAGGCGGTGCTCACCCGGCATCCCCCGCGAGGCGTTGCCAGGCGACCCGGGCGATCCGACGCTCGTTGGGGAAGGTCAGGTGCCGGTGTGCATCGCGCAGCAGCAGCCAGGCGACGTCGATCGCCTCGTGATCGGGGTCGTTCTCGATGGTCAGGTGCCCCCCGGTGGCCTCGAGCAGGTAGTGGTGCACGTACTTGTGGATGCGGCGGTCGCCCGCGGCGAACCAGTAGTCGATCGTGCCCAGCTCGATGAGCACCTTGCCCTCGATGCCGGTCTCCTCCGCCACCTCACGCTGGGCCGTCTCGGGCAGGGTCTCGTCGCCCTCCATGTGTCCCTTGGGCAGGCACCACTCGACGCGGCCGGCGCGGTTGCGTCGGGCGATCACGGCGATCCGGGCCTCACCCTCGTGCACGTCGACGACCACCCCGCCCGCGCTGCGCTCCTCCACGGCGGGCAGTCGCCGGGCGGGGACCCCCGGCGAGTCTGCTGCGGCGTGGCTCATCCCGTCACTGTAACCACCGGGGCAGGGACCGCCACCGAGCCGCCGCGACCCCGCGCGGGCGGCCCCGGCATACCCTTGGTGCTCGTGTCCACTGCTCAGCCCTCGGCCGCCGTCCTGCGCGAAGCCGTCGCCCGCCTCGCTCCGGTGCTGCCGGTGCTCACCGACCTCGGGGCGCGGTTCGCTGATGCCGGGCACGACCTCGCCCTGGTGGGCGGGCCGGTGCGCGACGCACTGCTGGGCCGCACCGCCACCGACCTCGACTTCACGACCTCCGCGCGGCCGGAGGTGACCGAGCGGCTGCTGTCGGGCTGGGGGAGCGCCACGTGGGACATGGGCCGGGCCTTCGGCACCATCGGGGCCCGCAAGGGCTCGACCGTGGTCGAGGTCACGACCTATCGCGCCGACGCCTACGACGGGAGCACCCGCAAACCCGTAGTCGCGTTCGGCGACTCCCTCGAGGACGACCTGGTCCGCCGCGACTTCACCGTCAACGCGATGGCCCTGAGGTTGCCCGACCTGGCCTTCATCGACCCCCATGGAGGACTGGCCGACCTGGCGGCGCAGCGGCTGCGCACCCCCTCGACCCCGGAGGTGAGCTTCGGGGACGACCCGCTGCGGATGATGCGCGCCGCCAGGTTCGTGGCCCAGCTCGGCTTCGTGCCCACGCAAGAGGTGTATTCCGCGATGTCGGCGATGTCCGGCACCATCGGCATCGTCTCCGCCGAACGGGTGCGTGACGAGCTCGTCAAGCTGCTGCTGGCGCCCCACCCCCGGGCCGGGCTGGAGCTGCTCTGCGCGAGCGGTCTCGCAGATCACGTGGTGCCCGAGCTGCCCGCGCTCCAGCTCGAGGTCGACGAGCACCACCGGCACAAGGACGTCTACGACCACTCGATGATCGTGCTCGAGCAGGCCATCGACCTCGAGGGCCCGGGCGACGGGCCCCCCGAGACGGTGCCCGGGCCCGACTTGGTGCTGCGCCTGGCCGCTCTCCTCCACGACATCGGCAAGCCGGCCACCCGGCGCTTCGAGACCGCTGGCGGAGTCTCCTTCCACCATCACGAGGTCGTCGGCGCCAAGCTCGCTGCCAAGCGGATGCGGGCGCTGCGCTTCGACAAGGAGACCATCAAGGCAGTGACGCGCCTCGTCGAGCTGCATCTGCGCTTCCACGGCTACGGCGAGGGTCAGTGGACCGACTCGGCCGTGCGGCGCTACATCACCGATGCCGGAGACCTGCTGCCGCGCCTGCACCGGCTCACCCGCGCGGACTGCACCACCCGCAACGCGCGCAAGGCCCGCCGCCTGGCGGGGACCTACGACGACCTCGAGGAGCGCATCGAGCGGCTCCTGGACCGGGAGGAGCTCAAGGCGGTGCGCCCCGAGCTGGACGGCAACGAGATCGCCGGGGCGCTCGGCATCTCGCCCGGACCGGTGCTGGGGCGGGCCTACAAGCACCTGCTCGCCCTGCGCCTGGACGAGGGGCCGATCGGACCCGAAGCCGCCCGCGAGCGCCTGCTGGCGTGGTGGGCCGAGCAGCCGGAGTCCCACCCCTGAAACCCGTCTCCCGACGCCTGACCCGCGATCGTGGGTGAAGATCGGTTCCTGGGCGAGGATCTTCACCCACATCCGGGCTCAGCCGGAGCGGTGGGCCCCGCCATGCGGGCCCAGGAGTCGGACGATCGATGCCGCGGCCGCTGCGCGGTTGTCGACCTCCAGCGCGTCGTAGAGCAGGTGGCAGTGCTTCTTCACGGTGCCGAGGCTGATGCCCAGCCGTGAGGCGATCCGCTGGTTGCTCTCCCCGTCGGCGAGGAACAGCGCTACCTGGGTCTGGCGCGGGGTCAGCCCGATTCCTTCGAGGCCGGACGCGTTGCGACGGTCCGCGGCCTCGGTCATGTCGGCCCGCAGGAAGAGTGGGTGAGACCCTCGCCAGCCGGGGGCGACTGCCACCAGAGGCCCCTGCGAGCTCTGGACGATGCGAGGCCCCCTGGGGCGGGAGGGCCCCTCAGGTCCTGTTGCCGCCGTCCCGGTGCGCTCGCGGCTCCCCGCGGCAAGCCCCGCCAGCTCGCGCGGCAGCGGCTGCCCCACTCGCACGCCGAGGCGCGCCACCAGCGCGCCGTGGACCGAGATGATCTGCCCTGCGTCGTCGACCGTCACGACGTCCCATCCGCTACCGGGAGCCCCGGCCGCCTGGGCGGCCCGATCGTCGAGCACGTGCAAGCGGTGTGCCACGTGCCCTCCGACGAGACCGAGGATGGTGCGCTGCCGCTCGTTGAAGTCCCGTGTGCTGTTGGCGACCAGGGCACCGAGCACGCCCGGGTGGCTCGGCACCCGGATGGCCATCTGGTCGTGTACCCCCAGCAGCGCATAAAACTCGCGGTAGAACGAGGCTCCTCGCCACCGGTCGACATCCGTGACGTCGCACCAGCGCAGCGGTCGGCAGTCGGCGGTGCGACGCATGTGTTCGGCCAACGGGTTCTCTCGCCACCGCAGCCCGAGAATCGGCTCGAAGTGCTCCATCATCTCGGTGGGCAGCGCTGGGTGCACGATCGCGTACGCCCGACCCTTCGAGACCCAGTTGAAGGAGATCGACTCGGCGGTGAGCAGGTCGAGCAGCGAGCGGGTCGTGATGGCCATGACCACGTCGACGGAGGAGGCGTGCTCCACCTCCTCGGCCAGGGCCCAGACCCGGTCGAGGTCGGCCTGCTGGAGCCCGCCCCGCATTCCCCCACCGTAGTGAGGACTACCACCAACGGCCCGTTGACGGTGTGAGCGAGCGCTGCGAACGTCGATGGCATGCGCGTCAAGCCAGCCCTCGCCAGTGCCGCCCTGGTCCTCCCGCTGCTGATTGCGGGTTGCGGTGCAGACCCCGGGGATGCCGGTGCGGCCACCACCGCTTCGGCCGGGGAGCCGGCCGCGAGCCCGTCGGCGGAGTCAGTGTCCCCGCAGGCCCCGACGAGCGAGGAACCCGCACCGGTGGGGGGCGACGCGTGTGCGCTCCTCGAGCCCGCGGTCCTCGACGCGGTGATGGAGGGGGAGAAGACGATGCTGGGCACGGCATTCGAGTTCAGGGAGGGTCTACCCGCACCGTCCGGTGGCTTCTGCACGTGGAAGGAGGGCAACACCGGGCTCTCGGTGCAGCTGACCCTGGAGCCGACCGCGACCGCCGAGGTCGAGGACCACAGCGGCCGGGCCTACAACATCGACGTCGAGCCCGAGGTGGAGCCGCAGGACGGCCCGGGGACCTCGGCGGTGCTGCTCACGGACCCGGCATTCAAGGACAGCACGGGGAGCACGGTGCCCTACGGGTACTTCTTCGTGCTGGGCGACCAGACCATCTACGTGAAGTCGGTGGGGCTGGGCCTCGACGGCGCGCAACTGCGGGCCTTGGCCGAGGAGGCCGCCACCGCGCTGCCCGCCGGCTGAGCTCAGGGCAGTGGGGGACTTCCCCACGTGGCTCGGCTGCGGGCGCAGGGCTAGGCTCGATCCTCACCGTGCCCTGCCTCGAGGAGGAACCTGCCGCATGCCCGTCCTCGCCTTCCGCGGACCTACCGCGCCGGCTCCACCGAGCCTGCGTATCGACGTCGCCCACGGGTGTGGCTCGCTGCCCGCGGACACCGACCTCTTCGCCGCGACGGGTGTCGTGAAGGGCGCCACGCTCGACCGCGACTACGACACCCTGCGGGCCGTCCTGGAGACCCTCACGGTCACCGAGGCGACGCCGTGACGGCGGCCCGGCACGGGACGCTGAGCGGCTCGAACCTTCGGGTGGTCTCGGGCAGCGCCTCGCACGTGGGCCGGGTGCGCGAGCACAACGAGGACCACCTGATCGCCGACGGCACCGTCTTCGCCGTTGCCGACGGCATGGGCGGGCACGCGGCCGGTGAGGTCGCCAGCCACCTCGTGATCGAGGCACTGGCGACCCTGCGCGAGCGGCCCCCGGAGCGCGCCGACGACGTCGGTGCCGCGCTCGCCGCAGCCAACCAGCGGATCCTCCAGTCCCAGGCGGACAACCCCGAGCAGCGGGGGATGGGCACCACGGTCTCGGGGCTGTCCGTCGTCACCGCGGGCGGGGGGCAGCACTGGGTCGTCTTCAACATCGGGGACTCGCGTGTCTACCGGCTCGCCGACAACGCAATGAGCCTGGTGACGCGGGACCACTCCGAGGTCAGGGAGCTCCTCGACGCGGGGCTCATCGAGCAGGAGGAGGTCGCTCGGCACCCGCTGCGCAACGTCATCACCCGCTCCCTGGGCAGCGACCCGGCACCGGACGCCGACGTCTGGGTGCTGCCCCCCTCGCGGGGCGAGCGCTTCGTCGTCTGCAGCGACGGGTTGTCCAACGAGCTGGACGATCGGGAGATCATGCTCATCGCCCGCACGTACGCTGATCCCCAGATCGCCGCCGACCAGCTGGTCGGCGCGGCGGTGCGGGCCGGGGGTCGGGACAACGTCTCGGTCGTCGTGGTCGCGGTGGAGTCGGAGGAGGGTGTCGACGACGACGCGGACACCGCACGGCGCGCCGACCCGCTCCGCGCCCCCGGAGCCGGCCGCCCCGGAGCCTGAGCCTGAGCCTGACCCCGTCGCACCGGTGCCGGCCCCGAGTGCCGGCCACACGGCATACCCGCCCGACAGCGACCTCGACGAGGACGAGGCGCTCGACG
>JBDSVV010000283.1:0-6871 GCA_039927035.1 Ornithinibacter sp.
GGGGGGCTGGGCCCTCATGGGCCTGGCCATGGTGATGTTTTGGGGCGCGGTGGCCTACGGGCTCGTCGTCCTGCTGCGACCCTCGAGCCGGGCGAGCGGGGGCGGAGCGCCCAGCATCGCCGAACGCATGCCTGAGAAGTCGAGCGCACTCCGCACCCTCGACGAGCGGTTCGCCCGCGGTGACATGACTGAGGAGGAGTACCGGCAGCGACGAGACCTGCTGAAGGGGTCCTGACGTGGGCGACCGGCGGCACTGCTGGTCACTCGTGGCCTCTGCCCCTGGCGTGACCGGTTGGTGGTGGCAGCGTCACCATCGTTCGGCCGCAGTGCGGGTCTGGGCGGCGGGAGCCGGTGACGTCCTGCGTGCCGGACCCTTTCAGGTCCGGGACTTCGGCACTGGAGAGAGCGTCATCCTGCTTCTGCACGGGATCATCGCATCCGGCAACAACTTCGGCGCCGGCTACGACGACCTCGGTCGATCTGCCCGCGTCGTCGTGCCCGATCTGCTCGGCTTCGGCGGATCGATGGACACCGCCGGGCCGTTCGACGCGGCCACACACGTGGCCGCGTTCAACGCCGAACTCGCCGAACTCGATATGGACCACCAGCCCACCACGGTGCTCGGACACTCCATGGGTGGTGTGCTCGCGATCCGGTGGGCAGCAGCCAACCCCGATCGGTCCAAAGCCGTCGTCACGGTCGGTGCACCGCTCTATCGGACCAGCGCGGAGGCCGACCAACGGATGGGCGCCATGGTTCCGATGGCGGCCCTGCTCGCCGGTTCCGGCCTGTTCCCTGAGGCGGTCTGCGCCTGGACATGCCGCCACCGGGGCATCGCGTCCTGGCTGGCCGTCGGCTCCCGGCCCGACTTTCCCGTTGCCATCGCTCGACGTGGCGTCAACCACAGCTGGGCCAGCTCCTCCGACTCCCTCGACAGCCTCGTCCGCGACGACGGGTGGGCACCCGCACTGTAGGTCCTCGAGGAGCATGGAACCCGGGTGGTCATCGCCGCCGGCGCCCTCGACCCCGTGCCCGTACCCGGTCGCTCCGACGCACTCGTTCGACGACTTGTCAGTGTCGGTAGCGACGTTCACGAGTACGCAGACCCCAGCTACCACTCACCGACCCCGGCTGGTGCCGCTCCCTGATCGAGCAGGTCACTTCACCAGATGGAGACGCCCCGCCCGCCCGTGACCCTCATCTCGGTGCCGTTCGTCGACCGCAACCCGAACCGCTCATGGCGGGCCAGGCCGCTCGCGATGGCGCTGGGGCTGCTCGCGCCGGTGACGCTGACGGTGCTCACCATCCGGATGTTGTTCACGCCTGCCCAGCGTGAGACCACTGGCTGACACCAGCACCGTCGCGCCAGAGGCCGGCCGCACCAGCGACCGCGGGAGACTTCGGCCAGCACGTCCGAACCTGGGCGCAGGCGCACGGCTTCAGCGCCGACCACAACCCGGGAACGCACCAAGGGATCTTGGGATGGGACCCCACGCACGACTGCTGAAAATTCTGGGCTCGGGCTGCTGCCGATGCCCAACCGTTCCACTCTTGGGCGCCTACCGATGTAAAGCCCGAGGCGCCCCAACGCGTCTACCTGGGCCAAGTGGGGGCACCCCAAGGCGACCGCAGAACGGTACCCACCTCTCGGCTACCGGGTATGGAGGCGCGCGTCGCCACGGCTGTGGTCGAGTCGACGTCAACAAGGGTCGATCCCGCACCCAAGTCCACCGGCCCCCTTGTCCAGGAGCTGACTTCGGCAGATCAGGCCCGGTACTCGGGGTTCTCGAAGTCGAAGCGCGCCCCGGCGTCCCACTCCCGGCGCTGGTTGCCGTACGCGGGGAATCCGCCCATCGATTTCAGTGTGTGCGCCAGATGCATCAGATTCCAGGTCATGAAGGTGGTGTTGCGGTTGGTGAACTCGTTACCCAGCCCGGCCCGCGTCCCGTCGTCCAGCTCGTCTCCGTAGCTCGGCCCTGGGCCCGCCTCGCCGATCCAGCCGGCATCGGACTGTGGCGCTATCGAGTAGCCGATGTGCTGCAGGCTGTAGAGCACGTTCGACGCGCAGTGTTTGATGCCGTCCTCGTTGCCGGTGATCAGGCAACCGCCGACCCGACCGTAGTAGAGCCATTGCCCACGCTCGTTGAGCTCCCCGGAGTGCGCATACAGCCGCTCGATCACCTTCTTGGTCTCGCTGCTGTTGTCCCCGAGCCAGATCGGACCGGCGAGCACAAGAATGTCAGCTGCGAGCACTCGCGAGAACAGCTCAGGCCAGGCGTCGACCTCCCAGCCGTGCTCGCGCATGTCTGGGTACACGCCGGAGGCGATCGGATGGTCGACCGAACGAAACTCATCAACCTGCACACCCTGTTTGGCCATGATCGCGGCACTGCTGTCGATGAGTACCTGCGTGTGGCTCGTTGCCGGCGAGCGGGTGAGGGTGGTGTTGACGAACAGGGCGGTCAGGTCGGAGAAATCCACATCGGTCGCTGGCATGTCGACAACCGTACCCATCCGAGCGAGCCGGGAAGAAGGTTTCCCAGGTCGTGGAAGGACCCCAAGTGACGTATCAGGCCATCTGCTCGCACAGGTGCGCCTGCAGGACGGTGATGGTCACGAGAGCGCGCAGCGTGGTGGATGGCGAACGTCCTCAAGTTCGGCATGTGAGTGACGCGGCCGCATCCCGCGTAGCCCTCTTGAGCGAAATGACGCGCCCTCCTCGGGCACTCCAGCGAGTGGGCGCCCACCGTCCGGGCTGTGGCAGAGTCGATTTCGACAGGGGTCGGTTCCCCACCGCAGCCCACCAGTGCCCCCTTGTCCGGGCCCTGACTTCGGCATTCAGCACCCCTGATGCTCGTGTTCCAAGGCGGTGATGACTGCATCGTGCACCTCGGTGGACTCGAAGACGTGGAAGAACGTCAAGCACCAGCACGACGTCTCCAGGAGGGCGCCAAGCTTCTTGAGCTGGGCCGTCAGCAGACCGCGGATGGGCGGCAGGGCGGGTGCTTGCACCCGGGCCAACCCGTCCACCCCACCCTGGGGAGCCACCATCTGCAGCGCCGTCATCAGGTAGCCCCACTACGTGCGGAGCTCATGACAGCTACTGGGCGAGAAGACTCGTCTTGCCTCACCCGGCCTGCGCGGAGACCAACGTCCATGTGGCTTCGGTTCCGCGGTCGAGGACGTCGACCACGTGTGGGCAGACACCGGCCCCGGGACGCGACGGGGGGAGGTTGAACCTCGTCCACTGCATCGAGCGTGCCACCACTCGCCCCCGTATCCCGCGGTACACCCTCCGCCTCCGACAGGGCAGCCCCACCCGCGGCCCGCGGACCGTTCCTCAAGGTTCTTTTACCAGTCAGCATGTGCGCGTCCCGCAACATGTCTCGCTGCGCCGTCGACGCTCGACGATCACAGGCAGCGGGGAGACGCACCCGTGTCGACGCGAGCGGACCGCAGTCAGCCGGCTGGGGCGACGGTGCGCCGCATGACGGTGTTCTTCATCCCCTTGGGTCGCACGAAGTCGAAGCCGCAGCGCTCGTACATCGCCCGGGTGCCGTTGTAGAGGAAGGAGGAGGACATCTTCTTCTCGCCCGGCACGTGCGGGTAGCCCTCGACGACGCCGCCGCCTGCCCGGGAGATCAGGTCGACCGCGCCCAGCAGCGCTGCCTCGGCCAGCCCGCGACGGCGGTAACGCTTGTCGACGAAGATGCAGGTCACCCGGTAGTCGGGGGTGAGGTCGGCCTCGGCGTCGTACTGCTTGCGGTGGTGGATGGTGGGCAGCTCGGCCGGTGTGCCGTACTCCGCCCACGCCACCGCTTCGCCGCCGTCGACGACGAGCGCCGCGTGCGCAGCGCGCTGCTCGACGTAGCGCTTCTTCAGCGCCCGGTTGGCCTCCGCACCCTGGCCGCGCTCGTCGCTGTCGGGGTGGAACCAGATGCACCAGCAGCCACCGAAGATCCCATTGTGGCGAGCGACCAGGGCATCGAACATCGCCCAGGTGTCGGGGGTGAGCGGGACGATCTGGAGTCCCTCGGGTGAGTCGCTCATGGCGGCACGCTAGCAAGAGTCACTGACGACCTGCATCCGCTCCTCCGCTTCCGGCACGAGATTCTTGGTTGCCCGCTGACTCGAGGGTGGCACGTCCGGATGCCGGAGCGAGGGGGGCCGTGCTCGCGGCTGTGCGCTATCGGTGCCTCCCGTCGCGCAGTTCGATCTCCGTCCCGTGGACACCACAGTCAGCCGAGGCGACCCCTTGAATCACCATGAGCTGTCAGATGTCACTTCGACGTAAGGTGCCTCGGCGGTCGAGCGCGACCCCCGTGGTCCTACCCTCGATGACATGACTCCCCGCGTCACTGCGCTGATGGCGGCACTCGTCCTGGTCCTTGCCGGCTGTGGTGCGGAGTCGGTGAGCAGCGGTGCTGGCGCGACGAAGCCCGCACGGGCCGACGGGTCGCTGACGTGGGGTGACGGCGGATACGGTGTGGTGCTTGCCCACGGGGCGGCGTTCGACGCGGCCAGCTGGCAGGAGCAGGCGAAAGCCATCGCGGCACAAGGCGCCACCGTGGTCGCGGTGGAGGACATCAGCACCGACGGAATCCGTGCTGCCGTCGACAGCCTCCACGACGGTGGCATCAAGGACGTGGCCCTGGTCGGTGGCAGTGCCGGAGCCGACGCCATCTTGCAACTGGCCGCGGAGCAGCCCGACCTCGCTGACCAACTCGTCCTGATCTCGCCCAACACGGTGGTGAAAGGCCTCGGGACCGAACCCAAGCTGTTCATCGCCAGCGAGGGCGAACCCGGAGCCGACATCCCGCGGCAGCTCCTCGAGGTGTCGACTGGCCCAGACAACCGGATGTCCCTGTTGCCTGGCGACGCCCACGCCCAGAACATCTTCGACACCGACCAGGCCCGACCTCTTCTCGACATGATCCTGAAACGCTTGGCCACGTGAGCTCACGCGTCTCGCGTTTCGTCATTCGGGTGAGCTTTCCTCCACGGCACGAGCGGACGTTCGAGTCTCGGGTCGTCCGGCACCTACCGCTGGTTGCTGTTGTGGGGAGAGGCCCCCGATTGTCCGACGTACGCCTCTGGGTTCTCGCGCAGGCCCTGCGAGACCAGGAGGCGGAAAGCGCCGACCCGCTTCAGCCACCGGCCCTCCGACGGCGGGACGCGAACAGTCAGCAGGCCATCAGGTTCGCGCAGCGAGAACCGACGTGCCCGGCGCTGCTCGCCTTGGATACCCGCCGGCACACATTCCTCGCGGAGACGGGTGCGCCAGCTCGTCGTCCAGGTGCCGAATGCCGCGAGCAGGCACTGCTGCGATGGCCACAATTCGCCACGCCGACCCGACCCGCGTGTCGCCGCACGCCCACAGACGAAGTCGGGGAGAGGGGTCAGGGCGTGGGGGTTGCGGGGGGTTCGTCCTCGAGACCACGAGAGAGGGCGAACCGCACGAGCTCCACCCGGTTGTGCAGGTGCAGCTTGCCGAGGGTGTTCTGGACGTGGTTCTGCACGGTGCGGTGCGAGAGGAACAGCTCGGCGGCGATCTCCTTGTAGGACATCCCGGTCGCCACCAGCCGCAACACCTCGATCTCCCGGTCGGTGAGCTCGGGGATGGGGCGGCTCGGCGCGTCGGGAGCCGGCACGGCAGCGGCATCCGGGCCGTCGGCCATCCTGCGGAACTCGCCAAGGACCAGCCCGGCCAGACCGGGAGTGAACACCGCCTCACCGCGGGCCGTCGCGCGCACGGCGGCGACGATCTCCGCCGCGGACGCCGACTTCACGAGGTAGCCGGTGGCCCCGGCCATGATCGCCGCGAGCACGTCGTGCTGCTCACCACTGGCGCTGAGGATCAGCACCCGGGTGGGCACGTCGCCCAGCGCCCGGCACACCTCGTCGCCGCGCATGCCGGGGAGGTTGAGGTCGAGGACCAGCACGTCGGGTCGGGTCGCGCGGACCCTGCGCACCGCCGCCGGCCCGTCGCTCGCCGTCGCGACCACGTTGAGGCCCTGGGCCACGAGGTCCCGCTCCAGGGCCGAGAGCCACAGCGGGTGGTCGTCGGCCACCAGCACCGTGGGTTGGCGCGAGGACTCCTCGTGCGGGTCGCCCGTCCGGTGCTCGTTTCGTGGTGGTGTCATCGTTCCTCCATTGGTGCGCGGGGCACGACGATCCGCACGACGCACCCGCCCCCCGGTCTCGTCGTCCACGAGGCGGTGCCTCCCAGGTCCTCGATGCGCCCCCGGATCGAGGAGCTCACCCCCATCCGGCCGACATCCGCAGCGGAGAGGAGGTCTGCCAGCTCGGCGCCGGACCCGTCGTCACGGATGGTCAGCTCGATGCTGCTCGAGTCACCCTCCAGGAGCACCCAGGCCCGCGCGCCCGGCCCGGCGTGGCGCTCGACGTTGTCCAGGGCGGCACCGACTGCGGCATCGACCTCCACTCCGACCACCTGGTCGACGGTCACGGCATCCGCCGGCACGACGACGGTGACACCGGGCCGTTCGCGCGCCGTCAGGAGCACCCGCAGGTCGACCTCCTGGCCCTCCGCGTGGCGCAGGTCGGGCCGGGATGCCGGGAGGTCGGGGGCCCCGGTGCCGGAGACGAACCGGCGCAGAGACCGCTCCTGCTCCGCAGCGAGCACCGCGAGGTGCGCGCTCTCGCCGCCGAGCTCCTCGCCGCGGCGGTGGATGTAGGCGAGCGACTGGAGCACCCCGTCGTGGACCACCCGGGCGATCCGTTCCCGCTCGTGGAGGCGCTCCTGCTCCAGGAGCACCTGTTCCTCGCGCTCCAGCCCGGTGCGCGCCAGGTCGACAGCCAGCCCGATGAGGCCTCCGAGGAGCACGAGCAGGACGATGTTGTGCACCGT
>JBDSVV010000284.1:0-6387 GCA_039927035.1 Ornithinibacter sp.
GCCCCGGAAGGCTTCGACGCCCGCTTCTCGGCGCTTCGGCGCCGCTACGTCTACCGGATCGGGGACGACCCCTCGCGGGCGGACCCGTTGCGACGCCATGACACGGTCGTGGCGCGAACGCGGCTCGACGTGGCGGCGATGGATGCGGCATCGCAGCAGTTGCTGGGGCTGCACGACTTCGGGGCCTTCTGTCGCAAGCGCGAGGGGGCGACGACGGTGCGCACCCTGCTGGAGTTCTCTTGGCGGCGAGCCCCCGACGGTGCGTTGGAAGGCACCATCGTCGCAGATGCTTTCTGCCGCAGCATGGTCCGGTCCCTAGTGGGCGCGGTTCTCCCGGCGGGGGAGGGGCGGCTCGACCCGGCGGCCCTGCGTGAGCTGCTCGGCTCAACGGTCCGCGACCCCCGCATCACGGTGATGCCGCCGCACGGGCTCTCCCTGGAGGAGGTCGTCTACCCGCCGGATGCCGAGCTCGCGGGGCGAGCGGTCGAGGCGCGCTCCACCCGAGCCCTCCCCACCCGTCGAGAGGAGACATCGCGCGCGAGCACCGACCGGCACACGTCGCGATCTCTCCTCTCGACGGATGAGGCGCCGGAAGTCGGGTGAGTTCGCGGCCTCACTCGTGGACACTGTTCTCTCGTGGGACATCTCGACATCAACGCCGTGGGCTTCGCACTCCCCGACGGCCGACCGCTGCTGCGTGAGGTCACCTTCCGGGTGGGTGAGGGAGCCAAGGTCGCGCTGATCGGTCCCAACGGAACCGGCAAGACCTCGCTGCTGCGGATCCTGGCTGGTGACCTCACGGCATCCGAGGGCGCGGTGACCCGCAGCGGCGGCCTCGGGGTGATGCGGCAGTTCATCGGAAAGGTCCGCGACGGCACCACGGTGCGGGACCTCCTCGTCTCGGTCGCCCCCGAGCCGGTGCGCCTCGCCGCGGCGGAGATCGACCGCACCGAGCTCGCGATGATGGAACGGGACTCCGAGCAGGACCAGCTCGCCTACGCCCAGGCGCTCGCCGACTGGGGTGATGTCGGCGGATACGAGTGGGAGACCAGCTGGGACATCTGCACCGTCGCGGCGATCGGGGTGCCCTACGAGCAGGCCCAGCGGAGGGCCGTCGCCACGCTCTCCGGCGGGGAGCAGAAGCGGGTGGTGCTCGAGGCCCTGCTGCGCGGGCCAGAGGACGTGCTCCTGCTCGACGAGCCCGACAACTACCTCGACGTCCCTGCGAAGCGGTGGCTGGAGGGCCAGCTTCTCGACTCCCCCAAGACCGTGCTCTTCGTCAGCCACGACCGCGAGCTGCTCGACCGGGTCGCGACCCGTATCGCCACCCTCGAGCCCGGCAGCGCGGGCAACACCGTGTGGGTGCACCCGGGTCGCTTCTCGACCTACGAGAAGGCCAGGGTCGAGCGCAACGAGCGGCTGGACGAGCTGTTGCGGCGGTGGGACGAGGAGTACCTCAAGATCAAGGCGCTCGTCGTGATGTATCGGGAGAAGGCCACCTACAACGACGGGATGGCCTCGCGCCTGCGGGCTGCGGAGACCCGGCTGCGAAAGTTCGTGGAGGCGGGGCCGCCGGAGGCGGTCCCGCTGCGCCAACAGGTGGCGATGCGCCTGCGCGGTGGCCGCACCGCCAAGCGGGCCGTGATCGCGACCGTCCTGGAGCTGGCCGTCGACGGCCACCGGCTGATGCGCCCCTTCGACACCGAGCTCTGGTTCGGGGAGCGGGTCGCCGTGCTCGGGAGCAACGGGTCGGGCAAGTCGCACTTCCTCAGGCTGCTCGCTGCCGGGGGCAGCGACCCCGACGTGGAGCACCAGCCCGTAGGCGACATCCGCCCCGCCCCCGTCGAGCACTCCGGCCGGGTGGTCCTCGGGTCACGGGTGCGCCCCGGGTGGTTCGCCCAGACGCACGACCACGCCTCCCTGCACGGGCGCACCCTCCTGGAGATCCTGCACCGCGGAGACGACCACCGGGAGGGTCGGCCGCGCGACCTCGCGGCCCGGGCCCTGGACCGCTACGGGTTGGCGCGTGCCTCGGAGCAGACCTTCGACTCGCTCTCGGGTGGGCAGCATGCCCGGTTCCAGATCCTGCTCCTGGAGCTGTCCGGCGCCACGCTGCTGCTGCTCGACGAGCCGACGGACAACCTCGACCTGCACTCGGCCGAGGCACTGGAGGATGCGCTCGCTGCCTTCGAGGGCACCGTGGTCGCGGTCACCCACGACCGGTGGTTCGCCCGAGGCTTCGACCGGTTCCTCGTCTTCCGCGCCGATGGCACGGTGCTCGAGAGCGAGGAGCCGATCTGGGACGAGGGCCGGGTGGAGCGCGCCCGGGGAGAGTCGGCCAAGGGAGGTCGAGCGCCGGGCCGAAGGTAAAAGAATCGTCAGTTTTTCGCTCGCGGTGTGGATGTATAGCGTTTACGCACCTAGGTTCCCTCGTGAAGACCGGACCGGGGCGCAGGCGTCTCGGCGACCTCGAGGAGCACCGATGCCCCGTCACCACCGTCCGTATGCCGTGATGGCCGGAGCCGCCGTCGTGGCCAGTCTGGGGGTGGTCGCCGCCGGCCCCGCGTCGGCCGCCGCCACCTCGGTGACCTTGGTCGGCTCCCTGCAGGACGAGCTGGGGTGCTCGAAGGACTGGCAGCCGGACTGCGAGGCGAGCATGTTGGACCGGGTCGGTGACACCCGGGTGTTCAGCGGCACCTTCGAGGTGCCCGCGGGGACCTACGAGTACAAGGTCGCCCTCGACGGGACCTGGACGGTCGACTACGGCGCGGACGGTGTCAAGGGTGGCGCGAACCTCCCGCTGGTCCTCCAGGGGCCGGCGACCCTGAGGTTCGACTACGACGACGAGACGCACCTCGTCTCGGTCGCGCCCACCGGCCTCGCCGGTGGCACCACGAAGGCGGACGCGCGACTCGCGAAGGACTCGCTCCGGTCCTCCCTGACCCGGGAGCGCTTCTACTTCCTCATGGCGGACCGTTTCGCCAACGGGTCGACCGCGAACGACGAAGGGGGGCTCACCGGTGGGCCCCTCACGACAGGCTTCGATCCCACGCACAAGGGCTTCTACCACGGCGGTGACCTCAAGGGCGTCGCCCAGAAGCTCGACTACATCAAGGGCCTGGGCACCACGGCGATCTGGCTGACGCCAAGCTTCAAGAACAAGCCCGTGCAGGGCGGTCCGGGCCAGGAGAGCGCCGGCTACCACGGCTACTGGATCACTGACTTCACCCAGATCGACCCCCACCTGGGCACCAACGCGGAGATGAAGTCCCTCATCGACGCAGCCCACAAGAAGGGCATGAAGGTCTTCTTCGACATCATCACCAACCACACCGCGGACGTCATCGACTACGAGGAGGGCGCCTACACCTACCGCTCGAAGAAGTCCTCCCCCTACGAGAAGGCTGACGGCACCACCTTCGACGACCGTGACTACGTCAACACCGCGTTCCCGGCCATGGACCCCGCCACGTCCTTCCCCTACACCCCGTTCCTGCACGCGGGTGATGAGGACGCGAAGACCCCCGCCTGGCTGAACGACCCGCTGATGTACCACAACCGCGGTGACTCGACCTTCGCCGGGGAGTCCTCCACCTACGGCGACTTCGTCGGGCTGGACGACCTGTTCACCGAGCGCCCCGAGGTCGTGCAGGGGATGGGGGACATCTACAAGAAGTGGGTCGACTTCGGCATCGACGGCTTCCGGATCGACACGGTCAAGCACGTCAACCTGGAGTTCTGGCAGAAGTTCGTGCCCGACATCCTGGGCGAGGCGGCCCGGGTGAAGAACGAGGACTTCTTCGCGTTCGGCGAGGTCTACGACGGCAACCCTCAGGTCATGTCGCAGTTCACCACCTCCGGCAAGCTTCAGGCCACGCTCGACTTCGGCTTCCAGCAGCAGGGCGTCGACTTCGCCAAGGGCAACCCGGCGTCGGTGCTCGCTGGCTTCTACGCCAAGGACGACTGGTACACCGACTCCGACAGCAACGCCTACCAGCTGCCCACGTTCCTCGGTAACCACGACATGGGCCGGGTCGCGATGTTCCTCAAGGATGCGTCCACGAACGAGAAGGAGCACCTGGCGCGGGTGGAGTTCGCGGACTCGCTCATGTTCACCACGCGCGGCAACCCCGTCACCTACTACGGCGACGAGCAGGGCTTCATCGGCACGGGCGGTGACCAGCTGGCCCGCGAGGACATGTTCGCGAGCAAGGTCGATGTCTACAACACCGAGGACGTCCTCGCCGGCCCCCAGGGGTCTCGTGACCGCTTCGGCACCAAGCATCCTCTCTACCAGCACATCCGAGAGCTCTCTCAGGTGCGCGCCGAGCATTCCGCCCTCGCGGACGGCGCGCAGGTCCAGCGCTATGCGGCTGACGGAGCAGGCATCTTCGCGGTCTCGCGCATCGACGCGAAGAAGAAGTCGGAGTACCTCGTCGTCGCAAACAACGACACCAAGGCGGCGACCGCGACCTTCGACACCTGGACCACCAAGGGCGCGTTCGTGCCGGTCCTGGGCGCCAGGAAGCCGATGAAGACCTCGCGCAGCGGCACGGTGACGGTGACCGTGCCCGCGCTCACCGTGGCCGTCTATCGCGCCAGTGCTCCGATGGAGACCAAGGTGACTGCGCCGAAGGTGACCCTCACGATCCCGCAGGGCGGGGTGTCCGGCCGCGCGGAGATCGGCGCCGACGTTCAGGCCGGCACCTTCGCCCAGGCGACCTTCCTCTACCGTCCCGTCGGCACCAAGGACTGGCGCACCCTTGGCACCGACGACAACGCGCCGTTCCGCGTCTTCCACGACGTGTCGGGGATGCCGTTGGGTTCGGTCCTGGAATACCGCGCCGTGGTGAAGGATGCCGGTGGCCGAGTTGCTGCTGACGGTGACTGGGCGAGTGTCGTGGTGCCTCGTCGGGTCACGACCGACGTCGAGATCGGCGACCCCGTGGAGGCGCCGACGGCGGTGTCGGTGCCCGGCACCCACAACTCGGAGATGGGCTGCCCAGTGAACCTCGGGGTGAGCGGCGACTGGGCGCCGGACTGCGACCAGGCCCAGCTCGGCCTCGACCCGAAGGACCAGATCTGGAAGAAGTCCTTCACGCTTCCGGCCGCTCCGTATGCGTACAAGGTGGCGATCAACCGCTCGTGGACCGAGAGCTACGGCAAGGGTGGCGGGTCGGACAACATCGACTACGAGACCGATGGCACGGTGACCTTCTACTACGACCACGCGACGCACTGGGCGACCTCCGACGAGCAGGACCCGATCATCACGGCCCCCGGAGACTTCCAGGTCGAGCTCGGCTGCCCCGCCGCCTGGAGCCCCGACTGCATGCGTCCGTG
This sequence comes from Ornithinibacter sp., assembly GCA_039927035.1. Classification (GTDB taxonomy): domain Bacteria; phylum Actinomycetota; class Actinomycetes; order Actinomycetales; family Dermatophilaceae; genus Fodinibacter. The sequence goes on from JBDSVV010000284.1 coordinate 5,344, forward strand.
GCTGCAGGACAAGGACGCCGACGGTGTCTACACCTGGGCGACGAGGAAGATCCCTGCGGGTTCGTGGAACTTCAAGATCGCGCACGGCCTCTCGTGGGACCAGAACTACGGCGCCGGCGGCGTCTCCAACGGCGGCAACATCTCCCTCGTGGTGCCCGCCGACGGTGCGACCACCACGTTCACCTACGATTCGGCCACTCACCAGACGGCGGTGACGAGCAACTGAGCGCACGAGGACCTCTGGCTGCCGGACCGCGGACCGGTCGGCTACTGGGTGCCCGACGTCTTGATCGTCACGTCGGTTCCGGCCAGGAGCACCCGGAATCCGGCACCGCTCACCGTGACCTCGGTGAGCTCCACTCCGTCGGGCATCCCAGGGATGTCCTGACGGATCGTCACGAGGTTTCGGGCGATCGCGCTCGCGGCGGAGTCCAGGAACGCCGGCCCACCGAGGTCGACGGACTCGGGCTCGATGAGCAGTTGACCGCGGTCGGCGACCACGGTGCCGATGGCGCGCACCGTGAGGTCCTGTCCCAAGATGGTCACCGTTCGCTCGATCCCGACCCGGCCGGCGTCGACGGCATACAAGCGGGTTCCCTGACCGACCTTCCCCGCGACCGTCTGGAACGGAATTCGTGCCTCGATGTCGAGGCGCTGGGCGCGCAACAGGCCGCCGGGTGAGGAGCGCATCCCCGAACCCTTGGCGACGAGGTCGTCGAGGTCCCCCTGGGGTGACACGACGTCGGCGCTGTGCAGCTCGAAGTCCCGCAGCCACGTCTCGTCGTTCGCGAGGTCGTCGGGGGGTTTGACCACCGTGGCTGCTGACGAGGTGATGGTGGGAGTGGGCGGCACCCTGCCCTCGGGTGTCCCGGAGCCGAGAGCGAACACCCCGACCGTGGCCATGACGAGCAGTGTTGCGAGAGTGGCAATGATGCCCAAGAGGAAGTTCTTCATCCCCCCAGCGTGCCAGCCGGGGAGGGGATGGGGGGCCGGACGTGCTCCTGACGGATCGCCGGGAGGTAGAGCGCGGCACCGAGGATGCTG
>JBDSVV010000285.1:0-2579 GCA_039927035.1 Ornithinibacter sp.
CATCCGGTGCCTCGGAGGAGGCTGCCCCGCGAGTGCAGGTCTCCGGTATCGGCGTCGGACGGCCGCGCACCGACCACCTGCACTACACCGCGCCCACCGAGACAGGCGAGGTCGAGGAGCGCGACGAGGCGGGCCCACGCACGGACGACCTCACCGACGACCAGCTCGCCGGGGCGCGGAAGAACGATCCCTGCCCGTGCGGCTCGGGCAAGAAGTTCAAGATGTGCCACGGCCGAAAGTGACCCCCCCGTCAACAATCGACCAATAGGTCAGTTGTTGACGGGCACGACCCACGTCCAGGCGTCAACAATCGCCCAATAGGTCACGTGTTTACCGTCGGGTCAGCCGATCTGCAGGGCGCTGACCCGCCACTTGCCGTCCTGCCCGACCATCCGCATGGCCACAGCGCGCACCCGGTCGCCGTATCGCACGACGACAGCAGCCTCGGCCACCCCGTCGGCGGGCTCGCAGACCCGCACCCGGATGACCTGGATGCGGTGCCGCCGGGCTGGCCTGCCCTGCGTGCTCCGGCGGGCGACGAGGGCGCCGCGACGGGCCACCACCGCATAGACCTCGGGCGTGGTCGAGCGCACGACCTGCGGGGCCGGGCGCACCCCGGTCATCACCTCGAGGATCGCCTGGCCCAGTTGCGCCGCACAGGCGCTCGGATCGGGGAGGTCATCTCGGCTCGTGCGCTGGGGACCGAACATCTGGGCGTCGGAGGCGGCGTCGAAGTCGACGGCCAACGCGTCCTGGATGTATCCGGGGCGTCGGTCCGTGGCCTCACGGGTGCGCCGTACCGCCTCGGCCAGGGAGACCGCGGGCGGCAGTGCGGGATACCGCGGCACGACGTGCAGGGCGCCAGCGCTCATGGACGTGACCCCTCAGGAGCGATGAGGACCTGACCGGGCAGGAGGAGGTCGGGGTCGGCCCCGATGACGACGGCATTCGCGGCGTACCACCGCGGCCACTCCCTCGCGATCTCGGCATCGGAGGGATCGCGGCCGAGGTGGCGAGCAGCGATCGACCACAGGGAGTCGCCGCGATGCACCACGACCTCACCGGCCGGGTCGAGGTCGCGCGTGCGCCGATCGGCCGGGGCGAGGACTCGCACGTCGGGCTGGGCACGCACCACGGGTGGCTCCGCAACGAAGGGCTCGGCCTCGGTGGTGGGCGCCACCCCCGGGGTCGAGGGCGGGGCGAACCCCGGGTCGGGCAGGGGGGCGAAGCCCGGATCGGGGAGTGCCGGAGCGCCGCCATCGAAGGCGCCGCTGGACCGCTCGCCCGGTGTCGCGGGAGTCCCCGGGGTGGGCGAGGCGCTGACGCCGATGGATGCGGCGACGGACGCCCCCGTGGCGGCCATCGACACGGCAGGCGACAGGGCGGCACTCAGGCTGGCGCCGAGCACGACGGCGGCGGCCCGGCGCACGACCAGTGGGCTGACGGCGGCTGACGCGCGGGCCGCCGCCCGGCCCACCTCGCCCGGCACCTGCGCCAGGGTCTCGAGCAGCATGCCGAGCGCGAGCCAGAGGAGCGTCGCGAGAGCCAGCGCCGCCACGCAGGCGAGCAGGGCCTCATCGACGCCGATCGGTGCCCCGCGGCGCAACGGGGCGCTCGCCACTGACAGCACGCCCCAGACCCACCGCCCGACGATCCACGCGCCCAGGGCGAGAAGTGCCACGGCTGAAAGCATCCGGACTGCTTTGATGCTGTTTGATGACGTTTGCATGCACTGAATCGTAAGCGGCGAAGGTAGATGGCGCAAGAGGGGCGGGCCTAGGATCCCTGCATGAGGTGGGACGGTCTCTTCGCAGACCTCGAGGGGCAGCTGGCGGCGGAGGAGCGGCGCGAGCTCGACTCCGAGGTCGCGGAGCGCACCCGCCGGGAGCGTGCCCTCGTCGACCTCGCAGGACGCCTCGCGGCCGCGGGTGGGGAGCTCACCCTCACCCTCGATGGCGGCACGCGCGCCGCGGGCACGGTGGCGGACCTCGGCACTGAATGGGTGCTGCTGCGCGCGGGGGAGGTCGGCGCCGCCGCGCGAGAGGTGCTCGTGCCGCTGGCAGGGGTGCTCTCGATCTCGGCGTTGGGTGGGCAGTCCGCTCAGGCCCGCACGGCTCGCCGCTTCGGCCTGGGCTACGCGCTCAGGGCGTTGTCACGCGACCGGGCGACGGTCGCGGTCACGCTGCGCGGCGGGTCCTCGGTCATCGGCACCATCGACACCGTCGGCGCCGACCACCTCGACCTGGCCGAGCACCACGAGGGTGAGCTGCGCCGCCGCGAGAACGTGCGGCGCACACTCACGCTGCCGTTCGCCGCGCTGGTCAGCCTCGAGAGCCGCCGCTGACGGCTCGTCACCGCCGGCGTTGGACCCAACCGTTGGGTCAGTCCGACGAGGCGTCAGGGGCGCCGGGGGCGTCGGGGGCGTCTCGATCTGCGCGGGTGGTGACGAACTCGCGGGTCTCGGAGTACATCCGGGCGATGTAGGCCTCGAGCTCGGTGGTCTCGACCCGCCACTGACCGCGCCCGCCGACCTTGATCGCGGGAAGGTCCCCCGTGCGCACCAGGGCGTAGGCCTGCGC
>JBDSVV010000286.1:0-3033 GCA_039927035.1 Ornithinibacter sp.
AGGGCAGGGTGCCGCGGCCCTCGTCCTCGACGGCGACCCCCAGCTGGCGTAGGGCTTCGAGGACGGGCGCCATCGGTCGTCGGCGAGCCGGTGCATCCCCATCGAAGTGCACCGGCGAAGAGCTCAGCGCGGCGATGGGTGGCACGAAGCGCATGACGTTGCCCGCCAGCCCGCAGTCGATGTCTCCACCATGTGCGAGGTCGGCCGGCGTGACCAGCCAGTCGCCCTCCTCCACGTCCTCGACGAGGGCTCCGAGGGTGCGCAGGGCGGCAGCCATCAGGAGGGTGTCGCGTGAGCGCAACGGTGCCCGAAGCCGTGAGGTGTCGCAGGCCAGGGCGCCGAGGACGAGGTAGCGGTTGGTCAGGGACTTGCTGCCAGGGAGCAGGATGTCTGCATCGACCGGACCGGATGCCGTGGGCGCCGCCCAGTCACCCAATGGCATGGTGCGCCCGGGCCGCCTTCAGTCGTGCCTCGCGGGCCGCGGTGTGGGCTGCGTGCCGTGCCTCTCGACGTGTGGTCCGGGCCGCTCGCTGCACGCTGTCGCCGGCCATGTGGGCGCGGTAGGCGAGGCCGGGTCGTCCCTCGGTGTCGACCGCGGCGAGCAGGAGCCCACCGATGAGGCCGAGGTTCTTCAGGAACTGGGTGCGCTGTTGCGCACGGCGCGCAGGGTCCTCCTCGCGCCAGAACGCGTGCCCGGCCACGGTCGTGGGCACCAGGCTCACCGCGAGCACGCCGGAGGCCACCCTCGGGAACCAGCCCATGGCCAACATGGCGCCCGCACCGACCATGGTCAACCCGTTGGCCCGCACGAGGAGCTCGGTGTCCTGCGGCAGGCCCAGCGCTGGGGCCACCTTCTCGACGATGGGCCGCGCGGTCTCGGCCTTGCGGCCGGGGTGCCTGAACTGGTCGAGCCCCCCGGAGATGAAGATCGCTGCGAGCATCGGTCGGGCGAAGCGGCGCACCACGGTCATAGAGTCCTCCACTCTCGGTCCCTGCTGGTCAGGAGATCCGTTCCTACCGTAGTTGCTCGGCGGGGTCGTGCGTAGCCTGAGCACCATGTGTGGTCGGTATGCCGCGACGGCGAACCCTGGCGAGCTCGTGAGGGAGTTCGAGGTGGAGGAGGACCGCACCGCGGACCCCTCGCGCAGCATCCTGGTCAACCCGCAGCAGCCCCCGCCCGGGTGCCCAGACCACAACGTGGCACCCACCAAGCAAGCCCCCGTGGTGCTCACCCGTAGCCCTCGAGAGGACCGCCCCGGCCCGCCGCGTCGCCAGCTCCGGATGCTCACCTGGGGACTCGTCCCGAGCTGGTCGAAGGACCCCGGTGGTGGGGCGCGAATGATCAATGCCCGGGTCGAGACGGTGGCGGACAAGCCGGCCTTCGCCCGCGCGCTGGCGACGCGCAGGTGCGTGGTCCCCGCTCGCGGGTGGTACGAGTGGCAGGTCTCACCGACAGCCGTGGACGCCAAGGGAAAGCCCCGCAAGCAGCCCTTCTTCGCCGGCCGGGCCGATGGCGCGACCCTGGGCATGGCCGGGCTCTACGAGTTCTGGCGGGATGCCTCGGTCGCGGACCCCGACGACCCGCTCGCCTGGCTGGCCACCTTCACCGTGCTCACCGGCCCGGCCGATGCCGGGCTCGAACGGATCCACGATCGGCAACCGGTGGTCCTCGAGCCGGGCCAGTGGGCGGACTGGTTGGACCCCGGGCGGGGCGCGGCCGACGCCGCGGACCTCCTGGCGCCGCAGCCACCGGGACGGTTCACGGCATACCCGGTCTCCACCCGGGTGAGCAGCAACAGGTCGAACGGTCCGGACCTGCTCGACCCGGCACCACGCGACACCCTGGTGGGCGTGCTCGACCCGCGGACCGGCGAGGTCATGGGGTGACGACACGCTCCGACGACGCCCTGGTCGACACCCCGGAGGGGCCGGCGCGCGTGCTCGTGTCGGGTGCCGGGACCGGAAGTGTCGGGATGCTCGTGCTGGGTCACGGTGCCGGTGGCACCCGCTGGACCGAGGACGTCACGGCAGTGCGCGATGCCGCGGTGGGTGCCGGTTGGGTCGTGGTGCTCCTGGACCAACCCTGGCGGGTGGCGGGGCGACGGATCGCCACCCGGCCGGAGTCCCTGGACCGGGCCTGGCTCAGCGTGCTGGCCCACCTCGGGCGTCCGGCGGGGCCGCTGGTGGTCGGTGGGCGCAGCGCCGGTGCCAGGGTCGCCTGTCGCACCGCAGCGCAGGTCGGGGCCTCGGCGGTCCTGGCGTTGTCCTTCCCCCTGCACCCACCGGGCCGGCCCGACCGCTCGCGCGCCGATGAGCTGGCGGCTCCGTCCCTCTCGGGGATCCCCGTCCACGTCATCCAGGGGAGGGCGGACCCGATGGGCACGCCCGAGGAGGTCGCGGCCGTGCTGCCGGCGAGCGCATCGGTGCACCCCGTAGAGGGGAACCACTCCCTTGAGCGGGCGGCGAAGGAGGTGGCCTGCTCAGCCCTGCAGGGGCTGCAGGGCTCCGCCCGCGGTGTCGGGAGTCCCTGAGTCCGGGGCGGACTCCGCGTCGGGCTCGCGGGCGAGGTGCTCCTCGATCTGGAACCAGTCCTCACCGGCGCGCTCGGTGATCGTCAGGAGGGTCGACATCGAGGACACCTCCTCGACCTGCTCCTTGAGGAACCACAGCATGAACTGCTCGCTCAGCACGTCTCCATCGGCTCGGGCGGCTCGAAAGAGCGCCTCGCACTGCTCGGTGACGGCCCTCTCCTGCGCGAGCGCGAGCGCGATCGGATCGGCCGGGGTCGAGAAGTCGTTGCGCACCGCGTCGACGCCGGGGACCGCCACCTCCCACTCGCGATCCAGGATGTAGCGCACCATCATCAGGGCGTGGTTGCGCTCCTCGACGCCCTGCGCGTAGAAGCGAGCGGCCAGCCGTGGGAGGTCCTGACCGTCGAACCACACCGCGATGGCGATGTACTGCTGGCTGGCGGTGAACTCGTTGCGGACCTGGGAGCGGAGCAGGCCCGCGAACTGTGTCGACATGCCTTGA
>JBDSVV010000287.1:0-2993 GCA_039927035.1 Ornithinibacter sp.
AGAGGAGTCCGCGCTCGCCCACGACGACGAGCTGGATGCCTACATGCACCTCGCGATGTGCAACCGGGGCATCCTCATGACGCCGTTCCACAACATGGCGCTGATGTGCCCGGACACGACCCGTGCCGACGTGGACCTGCACACGGAGGTCTTCCGCGAGGTCGTCGGCGCCCTCGTGCCCTGACCCCTTCCCCCTCACCTCTGCTGGCAGAGGTTGGTTCGCGCCCCACCTGCTGCACCCTCGACCGACCCGATTCTCCCCTGATCTGCGCTCCAGGTCGAGCGCCTCGACGAACGCGGGAGGCGCGGCCGTGACCCCACTGCCCCCTGGCGCGCCTCACGGCCAACACCACGTCGGTGTCGGCTCGGTCGACGATGCAGTGGGACCACCCTGCTCCGTGACAGTTGCGGCGCCCGGGAGCCGGACCTATGGTGACACGACGTCGAGGAGGCCCTTGAGCGAGTCGGAGTGCGCGTCCTTGAGCTTGGCGAAAGGTGACCCGATGCACGAGCTGGCCATCGCCGAGGCCATCCTCGATGCCATCCTCGAGCGCACGCACCAACGACAGGTCACGGTCGTCCGACTGGCAGTGGGCAAGCTGTCGGGGGTCGTGCCCCACGCTCTCGAGTTCTGCTTCGACCTGGCCACGAACGGCACGCCTGTGGAGGGTGCCTCGCTGGAGATCGTCCAACAGCACGGAAGGGCGCGCTGCCATGCCTGTGGCGGTGACTTCGACGTGTTCGACCTGATCCTGTTGTGTCCCTGTGGCAGTGCCGATGTCGAGGTGGTGGCCGGGCGCGAGCTGTCGGTCACCTCAGTGGAGGTGGTGTGAATGTGCGCAACCTGCGGATGTGGTGATGCCGAGGTCCGGGTGGACGGTCAGACGGGGGCCCACCTGCACGTCCACGAGGACGGCACGGTGCACGCCCATGGCCCCGACCACGCGCACCCCCACGCGACAGCTCGGGCCCGGGCTGTCGCCCCTTCTGCTCCGCGCACCCACACGATCGACCTCGAGACGGCAGTACTGGCCAAGAACGATGAGCTCGCCGACGCCAATCGCGCCTGGATGGCTGAGCGCAACATCGCGGCGGTCAACCTGATGAGCTCGCCCGGAGCCGGCAAGACCTCGCTCCTCGAGCGCACCATCCGGGAGAACGGTGCCGGACGTCCGATCTTGGTCGTCGAGGGCGACCAGGAGACCGCCTACGACGCCGAGCGGATTCGCGCGGTCGGGGCGCGGGCGGTCCAGATCAACACCGGCTCGGGATGTCATCTCGACGCCACGATGGTGCGCAGTGGCCTTGACGCGCTGCAACCCTCGGCGGGCGACCTCGTCGTGATGGAGAACGTCGGCAACCTCGTCTGTCCTGCACTCTTCGACCTCGGCGAGAACCGGAAGGTCGTCATCATCTCGGTCACCGAGGGTGACGACAAGCCGCTGAAGTACCCGCACATGTTTGCGGCCGCGGACCTCGTCGTCGTCAACAAGATCGATCTCCTGCCGTACGTCGATTTCGACGTCGCCGAGTGCGAAAGTGCCGCCCGCCGCCTCAACCCGACTCTGGAGTGGATGCCGATGTCGGCCCGCACCGGCGACGGCGTGGCCGCCTGGTACCGCTGGCTCGGCGCGCTCTAGCCCTCTGCGGCCGATGTGAGGTATTTCCTCGTGATCCTTGACACATCCCCTCTTCGGGGTGAGTAATGGAGAGAGGACGTTGCGCAAGTGAGCCGGAACCGGCCCCGGCAACGCAGGAGGTCTTTCGAGATGCCGACAGCCGAAGCGATCAAGGCCGAAGAGACCCTGATCCACGTCTTGTGGATCAACGCAGGTCTCAGTTGCGACGGGGACTCCGTCTCCTTGACAGCCGCCACCCAGCCCAGCATCGAGGAGATTGCGATGGGCGCCCTTCCGGGCCTCCCTCAGATCGCAGTGCACTGGCCGCTGATCGACTTCGAGTGCGGGCCCGAAGGCGGTGCCGACGACTTCCTGGAGTGGTTCCACAAGGCCGACCGCGGCGAGCTCGAACCGTTCGTCCTGGTGGTCGAGGGATCAATCCCCAACGAAGCCCTCCACGACGAGGGCTACTGGTGTGGGTTCGGCAACGACCCAGAGACTGGTCAGCCCCGGACGACGAGTGAGTGGCTTGATCGGCTGACCCCAAAGGCCACGGCCGTCGTGGCGGTCGGCACCTGTGCGACGTACGGCGGCATCCATGCGATGGCCGGGAACCCCACCGGCGCGATGGGAGTCCCCGACTATCTGGGTTGGGACTGGAAGTCCAAGGCCGACATCCCCATCGTGTGCGTCCCCGGATGCCCGATCCAGCCCGACAACCTGTCGGAGACCCTGACGTACCTGTTGTACATGGCGACCGGCCAGGCGCCGATGATCCCGCTCGACGACGCGCTGCGACCGACGTGGCTGTTCGGCTCGACGGTGCACGAGGGCTGCGACCGCGCGGGCTATTACGAACAGGGTGACTTCGCGAGCGAGTACGGGTCGCCGAAGTGCATCGTCAAGCTCGGCTGCTGGGGCCCGGTCGTGAAGTGCAACGTGCCCAAGCGTGGCTGGATGAACGGCATGGGTGGCTGTCCGAACGTCGGCGGCATCTGTATCGGCTGCACGATGCCCGGGTTCCCGGACAAGTTCATGCCGTTCATGGACGAGCCCCCGGGCGGCAAGCTCTCGACGACCGCTGTTGGCCTCTACGGCAACACCATGAGCCGGCTGCGCAGCATCACGACGCAGACGCTGGACAAGGAACCCAAGTGGCGCAAGAAGGGAAGGCAGCTCTCCACCGGCGCCACCCGCACCTGGTAGCACCTCATGCCGTCCCCATCACCCACTCACAGGAAGAGGCGACGCATGACGTCGACCATCCCCTCGCCCAGCACCATGCAGGAAGGACCCGACGGCCTGACTGAGATGGCCTGGGACCCGATCACGCGGATCGTCGGAAGCCTCGGCATCTACACCAAGATCGACTTC
>JBDSVV010000288.1:0-9295 GCA_039927035.1 Ornithinibacter sp.
TCCAGATGATCATCACGGCGACGGCCAGGCCCTTGAGCGCCACCCACAGCCAGCCGAGCTGGTCGCTGAACGGACCGTGCCAGCCACCCAGCCACAGCGTGGCGAACAGCAGCGACATGACGACGATCCCGGCATACTCCGCGAGCAGGAAGAAGGCGAAGCGCAGGCCCGTGTATTCGGTCCAGGCACCCATGACGAGCTCGGCGTCGGCGATCGGCATGTCGAAGGGTGGCCGCTGCAGCTCGGCCACCGCGGCGATGAGGAAGACCAGACCGCCGGCCAGCTGCCAGAGCAGCCACCACGGTGACCAGGCGTCGGTCAGGCCCAGCAGTGAGAGGGAGCCGCCGGCAAGAGCGATCGAGGCCACTGAGAGCACGATCGGCAGCTCGTAGGAGACGAGCTGGGCCGCTGCGCGCAGCCCGCCGAGGAGGGCGTACTTGTTGGCGCTGGCCCAGCCGGCCATCAGGGTGCCAAGTGCCCCGATCGAGGTGGCGGCGAGCACGAGCACCAGTGAGAGCGGCACCTCGACGGCCGCGACGCCTTCGCTGACCGGGATGGCCGCCAAGGCAACGAGGTAGGGGATGAGAGCGACGGCGGGTGCCAGCCGGAAGACCCAGCGGTCCGCGGCCCGGGGAGTGATGTCCTCCTTCTGGACGAACTTCACTCCGTCGGCGACGAGCTGTGCCCACCCGTGGAAGCCACCGGCATACATCGGCCCCAGCCGACCCTGCATGTGCGCCATCACCTTGTGCTCGGCCTGACCGACGAGCAGGGGCAGCACGAGGAACGCCGCGAGCACGGCTGCGGAGCGGACGGCCACCTCGAGCACGGTCATCGTGGACCCCACTCCGAAGGGGGGACGCCGGGTGCCTGGACGCGGCGACGACCGGGTGGCTTCGCGGAGTCATGGCCCTCACCGGGCTCCTTGCTACCGGGCCAGGGCTTGCTGGCCCGCGCGGCGAGCTGGAAGGACTTGCGCAGCGGGGTGCCCTCGAAGCCGTCGGGCAGCAACAGCGGGCGCATCGGCAGCCCGCTCCCGTCGTCGAACCCGGTGAACTCGAGGCCGAACATCTCGTGGGTCTCGCGCTCGTGCCACGCAGCGCCGGCGAAGACTTCGGTGACGGAATCCACCGGCTCGCCCTCGCCCACGCGGGCCACGAGGAGGATGCCGTGCAGTGCGCCGGGGGTGGACACGTCGAGCAGGTGGGCCACCACGTCGAAGCCGGGCGCGGTCTCGTCGTAGGTGCGGTCGACGGCACTCAGCCAGTCGAAGAAGGTGAAGCCTTCCGCGCGGGCGGCAGCGACGGCGTCACGCCAGCCGTCGGCCTCGACCACACGCGTCTCGTCAGCCACTCGCGCAGCCTATCCACCGAAGAGGCCTCGTTGACGGTCCATCGGGGGCCGGCTGGATTCAGTTGCTCACCGAGGGGTTGAGGTTCGCCGGGTAGATGCGGCCGGCGCGGCGCGGCTCGGAGTCCATCTCGGCCTGCCGGGTAGTCAACGCACCGATGTAGTCGTCCATGATCGCTCGACCACCATCGTCCAGGGCCAGCACCGACACCCCATCGATCAACATGTTGAACTGCTTCCAGGTGACCAAGATGGTGTTCATCAGGTCGAATGACAGCCTCACGTCCTGGTGTTGCAGCGATTCGGGCACAACGGTCGGTATGACGTAGTTCAGGGTCGAGTAGTCCCACACGACGTTGTTGACCACGTCGTGGGTCGCCGATGACGTGTGGAGGTAGGTCGCGCACAGTCGGCCCAATGTCGCGCGCGACAGGGGCGTCCCGGCCACGAGGTAGCCGAGGTCGTCGTAGAGGCCGCTCGGCAGGAGGTGATCGAGGGAGGCTGCCCACGCGGTGATCTCCGCGTCTCCGGCGACGGCCTCGTCACTGTCGTAGTACTGCTGCAGGTAACGCTCGACGTAGTTCAGGGTGATTCTCCACAGGGCGAGGTCGTCGTCCCAGAAGGGCAGCGCGATGCGCGCACCCACGAGGCCCTGTCGCGTGAACGCCGTGTCGGGATCGAGATCGACGGGACGGAAGTCGCGCAGGTGCTCGTTGATGATCGCGACGAGAGTGCCGTACTCGTGGCTGAAGAGCCTGGTGGCGAACGAGCCGGCGCCCACGATCTGGAACAGGGCCAGCTCGTGGTTCCCGATCAAGGTGGTGTGGAACGCCGGATGCAGCAGACGGCGGATCGGGTGGTCCGGCGAGAGCTCGTTCGTCGACGCGACGGTCATCGGTGTGACGTAGCCGAGGTGGAACGTGACGTTGTGCACCAGTGTCGTGAGGTGGGTGTTCATGGCACAGAGCAGCACCCGCGAGGCCCGCAGGAAGGCACGGTCGCCCGGCTCGTGAAACCTGCCCTCGTACACGATGCCTGCGGTCCGCAACCGCTCGCCGTCGACGGCGAAGATCGCGAACCCACCGGGCGCGAGGAGACCGGGCTTGACCGGGTGACCGTCGAAGACCGTCATGTCGATGACGTAGTCGTCGGGGGACGCCGCACCGAGGCTCGACGCTTCGAGCCGGTCGACCGTCGAACCGCGCCTCAGGTACATGGCGAACGGACCGGCGGTGGCCAGCGAGGCCAACAGGTCCTCCGATCTGAACTCCGGCGGCTCGGCCGGGGCGGTCGGCCAGATCTTGCGGTAACGGGACGGGTACACCTGATCGAGGAAGGCTGCAGGGTCCTCGCTGATCGGCGACGTCTCGGCGGCGGGGATCGTCAACACGATCGGAATCAGGCGCGCCCGCTTGGCAATGTCCTTCAACCGTTGGTCGGCGTGCTCCGTGGCCGGGAAGTTCGTGGCGCCGAACAGGCGCGGGAACTCAGGCGCGAGCCTCTCGACGTCGATGTGATCGTGCGAGGGCGTCTCAAGGGGCCGCACCTGCTGCTCCTTGAAGCCCTTCGCCGCGACGATGCCCAGGATCGTGCGGTAGAGCCAGAACCGCTGCCGGGCGAACATCAGTGAGCCACTCCCGCCCTCATGGCATCACCTGTCCATGGATCCTTCCTGAGGTCTGGGTCGAATGCACGGAGCGGATGCCGCTGCGCACTGAGCTCGGCCGTGGTGTCCCACGGCTCGAATGCGTTCTTCACGTTGCCCAGGCCGCTGGAGGCGAGCTCGGGGTAGTGGCGCAGGATCACGTCCTTGAAGGTCGACCGGTCGACCCAGTCCATGCCCTCCTTCGAGTAGACCTCCTCGCGGTAGTCATCGGTGTAGAAGCGGTCGGCCTGCAGACGACGGCTGGCGTTGAGGATGAAGATCTGGAACATCGTCTCGCCGAAGCCGAACCCCGTCGGACGGTGCCCTTCGGCGAGCGTGCCGACCAAGAGGTCGAGCGCCTCCACGTCGTCTCCGTAGACCTCCTTGATCTGTGCCACACGGTGCTCGTCGTCGGTGAGATCGTCGAAGCTCCTGATCGGGTTCAGGCCCAGTTGTCGCCGGAACTCGTTGTAGCGGGGCACGCCCCGCTCCCGAGCGCGCAGGATGTCGACGGCACCCATGTCGAACAGCGGATTGCCGGGGATGCTCAGCTCCTGCAGGAAGTTCGGGAAGTTGTTCAGCTCGAGCGCGCCAGGGTGCTGCTTTCCGAAGGAGTGAAACATGTCGGCCATGCCGACGCGTGACGTCAGTTTTGCCGAGCCGGCCTGCCGGCTCGACACGAAGGGCACCTCCTCGACGGGATCTTCATCGCCCACCCTCGTGATGCGTAAGGTCTCCGGGAGCAGCGAGTGGAGTCGATAGACCTCGACGAACTCCTCGGTCAGACCGAAGGGTTGACCGTGCTTGTCGATGTGGTTGCCGACGAGACCACCAAGCTCAGGGTTGCTGACGTTGAACTCGGCGACCGTCTTGCGCTTCTTCGCCGTCCGGAACTTGTAGGTGAGCATCCCGTACCAGTTCGAGTTCAGGCCGAGGTTCAGCGCCTTGTTCGGCAGGATCGCCGGCGTCCATTCGACGGAGTGGATCTTGGCCATCACGGCGGCGTTGACGAGCCGGGCGGTGTTGAAGAGCCGAGGATCGTCCCAGTCCGGGTGTGACTCCCTGAGCCGGTCGCAGATCACATTGTGCTCGAGCGCGAACAGGGTGTGCAGCATCGCCAACCCGACCCACCAGTTGCGCACCATCCCGGTCTCTTCGATCCCCTTTCGATCGGTGGGGAGCCGGCCGTCATCCGCGATCCGCAGCTTGCCGTGCACTCCACTCCGGAGGTGGTCCTGGGTCTGCTGATCGCTTCCGTAGAGCTGCGACCCGTCCCACCAGTGGGTGACCTCATTGATGAACGTCACCGGTGTCTCCTCGCCGATGGCTGAGCGTGTCGGGTCCGGCTGCGTCCGTGCGACGAACATCGTCGACTGTAGGAACCGCTCGCGTGCCGGATCGTCCTCGGGAAGCGGGATCTCGATCAGATCGCTGGTCACGTTCTCGCCGTGGTTGATCCAGTCGTGGTTCTGGAACTGGATCCAGCTCGCGGCGAGCAGGTTGAGAAACGGAACCTCGACCATGCGCTCGCCACGGGTCAGTAGCTTGAGGCTGACGACCCTCGGGTTCGGTGTCAGCAGTCGGTCGCCGCCCTCTGGCGTGATGGCCGCGCTCGCAACATTGCGCGGAAACCGTGTCCCCGCGGCGCCCTCCTTCGGGTCGGCGAGGTTGTTCCAGCTGCCGTCGGCGGTTCGGTAGTGCGTGACGCCAACCGGCGGCTCGAGCCCATCGGGTTGGAACGCGACCTTGGCCCCCTTCGGGTAGGTCGACATGAGGTTGTCGCGGTCGAGCTTCTCGCGCATGTAGGCCAGGGTGAGGATGCCGCGGTAGAAGCTCTTGCGATACCAGTTCGTCCAGACCTCGCCGCGGTAGTGGTGCCCGATCAGCCTGACCAGTCTGTCGAACACGGTGCCTGCCACGCTGCCGGTGGCATGCCCGACGAGATAGCGGACCCTCCTGAACACTCCGGGGGAGGAGCCGATGGATCCGGGCTCGGGCAACGAAGGGTCAGCTGGTGCCGCGAGCAACGGCTCGCGGTCGAAGTACTGCACGTCGGGCACGTAGACATTCACTTCGGCCTGGGCGTTCGACTGGCTGGCGGCGAGCATGCGCCGCCAGTCGGCTCGCTGCGGGTCCCGCTCGACGGCGCGGTCGTAGTGCACCGAGGCAGCCGAATAGTCCTCCGCCTGGTAGTAGGCCAAGCCCAGCAGGGCATCGCTCTGGCCTGTCAGGTCGGCCTCCGCCGGCGCGGTGAGTCGATCGACTGCGGCGGCGAAGTCTCGCTGCTCCAGCAGGCGAGTTCCCTCGTCGCGCTGGGCCGTCCAGTTGTCGGACGACCTACTCGTCAGATCGGTCATGGTCCCAGCCCCAATGTCGGAAGCCGCGCCGCCGTTCTGGAACGAACGGCTGTTTTCATCGTAGAGGAATGCGAGTCCGCCGGTCAGTGACTTCGCGGTTCTACGACGGGCTTGAACCAGACGCCGCGCCGGGTCCCGCGACCTTGCCTGAGGCGGCGGAGTCTCAGGCGGCGTGGTCTCAGGCGGCGTGGTCTCAGGCGGCGTGGTCTCGGCGGGAGATGGGGGTGGTGGTGTGGGTGCGTCCGGTGGGGGCGGTCCAGGTGCAGTCACCCTCTGGGGTCATGGTCAGGGTAGAGCCGGCGTGGTGCTTGAACCCGTGGTGGGCTGGGCACAGCGCGTGGAGGTTGCCTTCGACGCTCTCCCCTGCCCGGAAGGGGATCACGTGGTCGAGGTGGCAGCGGGTGGCGGGCACGGAGCAGCCGCGGAAGCGGCAGTGCCCGTCCCGTGCGCGGACTGCTGCAGCGAGGGCTTTGCCGGGCCGGTAGGTGTGCCGTCGCTCCGGGGTGCCGTCGGCGCATCCGGGGCCGTCACGGCGGACCCTGACCCGGGTGTCGGCGTCGGCCGGGAGGGCGAGGACCTGCTCGGGCAGGATGCTCCCCGCCCCGGGGGCCTCCACCGGACCGAGAACGAACCACACCCGCTCACCCGCCTGGTCCAGGAACGGGTTGGACTGCACCTCCAACCACTGACCCAGGGTGAGTCCGAGGTCCCGCTCCAGATCACCGGCGGCGAGGCTGTCGACCGTGTTGTGGCCCAGGACCAGACCGACCAGGACCTGATCGACGTCGTCGCGGGATCCCATCAAGTCCTCGGCTGCCGTCCTGGGGTCGGGACGGGTCACCAACGACGATGCCGTCCCGGCCTCGACCGGGACCACGAGCTCGACGACGGTCTGCACGGCGGCATTCGCCATGACCGGGTCCCCCAACGCGTCCACGCGGGCCGCGCCCACCGAACGCTTCGTGCTTGACCCTGCCGCACGAGCATGGCCATCGGCGGTGAGGTACTCCTGAGCCAGGGCATCGACCGCGGCGAACATCCGCGCCGACAGCTCATCGGGGACCCCCGCGGTCCACCGCATCAACCCCGCCGACTCCGAGGGCACCACACTCAGCATGCGCCGTGTCGGTGCTGACCGGACCGCGTGCGCTGCGCCGGCCGGGTCGGACTTGAGCGCCGCGCGCCGGGCCCGCTCCACCAACCGCGGCTTGGGCAGCCCGGAGACGTCGGTGGCATACAGGCGGGCCTCGAACTCCGTCAGGTGCTCGTACCCCACCGCCTGCGATGCCTGGACGACCCCGGCCACCCGCTACGGCTCCAACACCCCGGCCAGAGCGCGGGCGTGCGTCTCGGGCAGGAAGTTCACCAAGTGCCGGGTCCGGGACAGGTTCGTGCGCATCGCCCGCGGGCTGACCCTGAACTCGGCCGCGAGCATGCTCGCCGCGACCTGGTCCGGCTCCGGCAACCCGATCGCCCCGGTGTCACCGCGCCAGGTCCCACCGCGGGCCTCCACCTGTACCCGTTGGGCATCGCGGGCCGCGACCAGCTCAGCGGCGTGGGCGTCCATCTGGTCGGTGACACACTCCGCGAACCGGTCCACCGCCGCCCCTGTCGGGAACCTGTCGATCATGGGACCAACCATAGAACCGATCACCGACACCCGACCCGCCCAAACAGTCTCTCCCACAACCCAACAGATCACGAACAAGTCACGATACGGATGTGGAGGATGGACGACCGGTCAGATCCACGACCAGGTGGTCGCGCTCAGGCTGCAGCCTCCAGACCCTCGGCCAGCGTGTCGACCAGGAACGCGAAGCTGGTGTCAAGACCACGCGGTAGCCCGAAGCCGCCGGAGGCCTCGAGGACCACGAAGCCGTGCACCGCCGAGCGCACTGTCCGTGCCGCATCGATCGCTCGCTCGCCCTGGAGACCGAACCCGGCAAGGACATCGACGACGACCGCGACCACCTCGGCACTGGCCTCCTGGTCCTCGAGGTCGTCGGGTGCCGGCGCCCGCACGGTGGCGGCGTACCGGCCGGGATGCGCGTGTACCCAAGCTCGGTAGGCCCGGCAGACGGCGACCAACGCGTCGCGCCCGGCCCTGCCGACTGCGGCTCGCGAGATGACGTCGCCGAGCTCACGCTTGGCGAGGACGGAGATGCCGCGGTGCAGTCCGTCGAGGGAGTCGATGTGCTTGTAGAGCGATGGCTGGCGCACCCCGAGGCGGGCGGCCAGGCCGACCAACGTCAGCTGCGCCCAGCCGTCCTGGTCAGCCATCTCCCCAGCCGCCTGGACCACCCGGCGGGCAGTGAGTCCGGCCCTAGGCACCTGGTTGTGCCTTCTGGGCGAAGTCGACCACAGCCCGCCCCACCACGTCGGGGCGCTGGGCGTGGGGGTAGTGACCCGCCTCTGGCACCATCACCACCTCACCGCCCAGGGTCTGGGCGATCCACCGCGCCTCGGCCTCGGGATCGGGGAAGTCCGGGTCCAGGGCACCCATGACCACCAGCGTCGGCGAAGCCACCTCCCCGAGTCGTTGTTCGACGGGATCGTGGTCCAGCGTTCGTGTCAGGGCCGCGAACGCCGAGGCGTAGCCGGGGCGTTTGAGGGACTCGGTGATCTCAGCCAAGTGGTCGGCAAAGTCCTCGGGGCGACGTCCGGCATAGAGACGGGGGATGTAGTACCTCCAGGCCGAGACGACCCAGGGCCTGGCCAGCGCGACCCGCATCATGATCCGCTGGGCCGCGGACAGCTGGCCGTTGCGGACGAAGGGCCCGAGCAGCACCAGCCCCCGAACCAGCTCGGGGCGGCACGCGGCCAGGTACGCGGCAGCCCCCGCACCCATGGAGTTGCCCACAACGACGGCCGGGGCGGCCAGCTCGTCCAAGAGGGCGGCGAGGTCCTCGGCCGTCTCCACGTCGCCGTAGGACCCGAAGCCCACGTCGCTGTCACCATGCCCTCGCAGGTCGACCGACACCGCGGTGAAGCCAGCCGCCACCAGGTCAGGGACCAAGAACCGATACGTGGAGCGGAGGTCGCCCATGCCGGGGACCATCAGGACCATCGGCCCCTCACCCGCGCGGTCGTAAGCGATCCGGCCCTCGGGCCTGCTCAGATAGCTCATCATGAGTGAACTCTGCAGTAGCCTATTGGCTATTGTCAATAGGCACCTGCGACTCGTCGGAGGTGAGCACGACCTGAGCGGTCACGACGACGAGGCCCGCAAGGCCGACGAACCATCCCCACCGCTGGTGGCCCGTCTGGACCAGTCCGTACGCCGTGCCGACCGTCAGGAGCAGAGCGGCCAGGACCCGTGGCCCCTGAGCCAGGCGGAGACGTGCCTTCGGAGCCATGAAGAGACCCCACAGGACGAGGACGAGCCCCGTGGCAGGCACCCCGGCGACCCAGCCCGCAACGCCGCCGTCGAGCGCGTCATGGGCCACCACCCCGACGCCACCGAAGAGCGCGAGCTCGACGATGAGCGCCACGACTGCAAGGGCCAACAGGCTCGGCGTCCCGATGCGGGGCTCGCTCACGGCTTGGTGAGGAGGTCGCGGGTGACCTCGCCCGCCGCCGCGGTGCGGTGACCGGCATACCGAGCGGCTCGACCCGGCTGGCGCGCGGCGAGCCCGGCTCCGGTGATGCGCTCGGCGGCGATCTTCTCCTGCAACATGATGATGCCCTGGAGCAGCGCCTCGGGGCGCGGCGGACAACCCGGCACGTAGACGTCGACGGGGATGAGCTGGTCGACACCCTTGGTCACGGAGTACGAGTCCCAGTAGGGGCCACCGGAGTTGGAGCAGGCCCCGAACGAGATCACGTACTTCGGCTCGGGCATCTGGTCGTAGAGGCGTCGGATCGCGGGAGCCATCTTGTCGGTCACCGTGCCGGACACCACCATGAGGTCGGCCTGCCGCGGACCGGGCGCGAAGGGGATCAC
>JBDSVV010000289.1:0-9729 GCA_039927035.1 Ornithinibacter sp.
GTGACCGTCTCGTCCGCGAACACCCCGTCCGGGTCAAGGAACTCGCCGGACGGGTCCTGCCCCGAGGGGAGGTCCACGGCGATGACGTGAGCGCCCGCGGGGATGGCCGCCACCCAGGCTCGGGCCCACTCCGGCAGGCCCGGTCGTGCTCCGATGCCGAGCAACCCGTCGAGCACGATGTCGGCCTCGGCCACGGCGCGCACGTCGGTGGTGAGGACGACCCCCGCGTCGCGGGCCGCGGCGAGCGCGCCCTCATGGACGGTGTCGTGGTGCACCGCCGCCGTGAGGTGGCCCTCTGCAGCCATGCGGGCCAAGGCATACAGCGCATCTGCCCCGTTGTTGCCGGGGCCCACGAGAGCGACCACCGACCCCCCGCCGTTCTGGGCGAGCCGGGCAGCGACGACACCCGCCAGCCCCTCCACCGCACGCTCCATCAGCTCGCCCTCGGCGAGGGTCTCCATCAGGGCCGCCTCGGCCGCGTAGACGTCCTGCGTGGACCATGCCTGGATCACAGCGGACCTCCCGAACCCTCGGCGACGACGACGGCCGAGGCGATCCCGGCATCATGGGACAGCGACACGTGGATCGAGGTGATGCCCAGCGCATCGACGCGAGCGCGCACCGTGCCACGCACCTCGAAGCGGGGGCGCCCGTCTGCGCCGCGGTGCACCTCACCGTCCTGCCAGTGCATGCCCGCGGGAGCACCCAACGCCTTGGCGAGGGCTTCCTTCGCGGCGAACCGGGCTGCCAGGGAGTTCAACGGGAGGGACCGCTCACCGACGGTGAAGAGTCGATCGCGCAACGCGGGGGTTCGCTCCAGGGCCGCACCGAACCGTGCGACGTCGACGACGTCGATGCCCACGCCCACGATCACGACGACGCCCGCGTCACTCGACGGTGACCGACTTGGCCAGGTTGCGCGGCTGGTCGACATCGAGCCCCTTTGCGGTGGAGAGGTGGAGCGCGAACACCTGGAGGGGCACCACGGAGAGCAGCGGCGCCAGCAGCGGGGAGCACTGCGGGATCCGGATCACCTCGTTGGCGAACGGCTCGACGTCCTCGTCACCGTCGTGGGCGATGACGATCGTGCGGGCCCCCCGGGCCCGGATCTCCTGGATGTTGGAGACGACCTTCTTGTGCAGCCCGTGCGGCGTGTCCGGGCTGGGCACGATGATGAACACCGGCTGCCCCGCGTCGATGAGCGCGATCGGCCCGTGCTTCAGCTCACCGGCGGCGAAACCCTCGGCATGGATGTAGGCGAGCTCCTTGAGCTTGAGCGCGCCCTCGAGAGCGACGGGGTAGCCCACGTGCCGACCGAGAAAGAGCACCGAACGGGAGTCGGCCATGAAGTTCGCCATCTCCACGACCCGGCCCATCCGGCCGAGGAGGTCCTCGATCTTGGCGGGGATCTCCTGGAGCTCGGCCATGACGGCCTTGGCGTCGTCGGCGTAGGTCTCACCGCGCAGCTGAGCGAGGTAGAGCCCGAGGACGTAGCACGCGGTGATCTGGGCCAGGAACGCCTTCGTGGACGCGACCGCGATCTCCGGCCCCGCGTGGGTGTAGAGCACGGCGTCGGACTCGCGCGGGATGGTCGAGCCGTGGGTGTTGCAGATCGAGAGGGTCATCGCGCCGAGCTCGTTGGCGTGCTTGACCGCCATCAGGGTGTCCATCGTCTCGCCGGACTGGCTGATCGACACCACGAGCGTGGAGCCGTCCACGATCGGGTCGCAGTAGCGGAACTCGTGGGCGAGGCTGACCTCCACCGGGATGCGGGTCCAGTGCTCGATCGCATACTTCGCGACCAGACCGGCATACGCGGCCGTGCCGCAGGCCACGATCGTGATCCGCTCCACCGCGCGCAGCGACTCCTCGGGGATGCGCACCTCATCGAGCACCAGGTTGCCGGCCTCGTCGGTGCGACCGAGAAGGGTGTCGGCGACGGCGTGCGGCTGGTCGTTGATCTCCTTCTCCATGAACGTCGCATAGCCGCCCTTCTCGGCGGCCGCCGCGTCCCAGGTCACCTCGTAGGCGTTGCCGTCGGAGGGGGTCCCGTCGAAGTCGGTCACCTCGTAGCCGTCAGGGGTGATCGTGACGATCTGGTCCTGGCCGAGCTCGAGGGCCCGGCGGGTGTAGCCGATGAAGGCCGCGACGTCACTGCCGAGGAAGTTCTCGCCGTCGCCCAGACCGACGACGAGCGGGGAGTTGCGGCGGGCCCCGACGACGATCCCGGGGCGGTCTGCGTGGACCGCCAGCAGCGTGAACGCGCCCTCGAGCCGGCCCACGACGGCCCGCATGGCGTCGGTGAGGTTGCCCGCGCGGTCGAACTCGCGCCCGACGAGCTTGGCCGCCACCTCGGTGTCGGTCTCGGAGTCGAACTCCACACCCTCGGCGAGAAGCTCGCGCTTGAGCGCGTGAAAGTTCTCGATGATGCCGTTGTGGATCAGTGCGAGCCGACCGCCCTCGCCGCCCCGGTGGGGGTGGGCGTTGACGTCCGTGGGACCTCCGTGGGTGGCCCAGCGGGTGTGGCCGATGCCGGTGCGCGACGGAGCGAGGGGGTGCGCGTCAAGTGCCGACCGGAGGTTCTCCAGCTTGCCGGAGCGCTTCTCGGTGTCGATGCCGTGCTCGGTGACGAGGGCGATGCCGGCTGAGTCGTAGCCCCGGTACTCCAGGCGTGCGAGCCCCTCCATCACCACGCTCTGAGCCTTGTCGTCCGCTCTCGGTCCGACGTAACCGACGAGTCCACACATGTTTGCCAGCGTAGTGCGTGGGCCGGGGCGGGCCCACATGCGCAACAATGACGGCCGTGATCTCCCCTCTGGAGCAGGCCGAGCGCCCGACGCCGTAGGTCGACCTCGACCGTGCCGCCTGGGCGCGGCTGCGTGAGAGCCATCCGATGAGCCTGACGCAGGACGACCTCTCACGGCTACGGGGCCTCGGCGAGCTGTTGGACCTCAACGAGATCGAGGAGGTCTACCTCCCGCTGTCCCGGCTCCTGCACTTCTACGTCGAGGCCACGCACGGCCTCCGCCTGGCCACGAGCGAGTTCCTCGGTGAACGGCCCTCGAGGGTCCCGTTCGTCGTGGGGGTGGCCGGCTCGGTGGCGGCAGGAAAGTCGACCACGTCCCGCATCCTCAAGGAGCTGATGAGCCGGTGGCCGCACACGCCGCGGGTCGAGCTCGTGACGACCGACGGTTTCCTCTACTCCAACGCAGAGCTGGAGCGACGAGGACTGCTGCAACGCAAGGGGTTTCCCGAGTCGTATGACCGCAGGGCCCTGCTGAGGTTCATTGACGCAGTCAAGTCGGGTATGCCGGTCGTCGAGGCCCCGAGATACTCCCACCTGACCTACGACGTCCTTCCGGAGACGACCCTGGTCGCCAAACCTGACGTGCTCATCATCGAGGGGCTCAACGTCCTGCAACCACCCGGGGTCCGTGCCGACGGGTCCCCGACGGGCGCCATCTCGGACTACTTCGACTTCTCGGTCTACGTCGACGCCCCCCTGGAGGAGATCCGAGCCTGGTACATCCGCCGGTTCCTCAGGCTCCGGCAGACCGCCTTTGCGGACCCACACTCCTACTTCCACCGCTACGCCGAGCTGTCGGACGACACCGCTCGCACCACCGCACGAGGCATCTGGGAGTCCATCAACGAGCCCAACCTCGTGGACAACGTGTTGCCGACCCGCGACCGGGCCACGCTGGTGCTGACCAAGGGCCCGGACCACGCCGTGACCGGCATCCGGCTCCGCAAGATCTGACAGCATCAGGACGCAGGGCACCTCACCGTGGTTCAGCACCCGAGCGGGCTGGAACCCCTGGCGGCGAGCGCCGTCGGTCAGTACCAGTGCGGGGAGCGGTTGTTCCACTGGTTGAGGGCGTTGCACGGGGTGCCGTAGGACTTCTTGATGTAGTCCAAGCCCCAGCGGATCTGGGTGACCGGGTTGCTTCGCCAGTCACTGCCCATGGTCGCCATCTTGCTCCCGGGAAGGGACTGCGGGATGCCGTAGGCGCCGCTCGAGGAGTTCTCGGCACGGTAGTTCCAGTTGCTCTCGCCCACCCAGAGCATGTTCAGACAGGACCACTGCCCCTCACCGAACCCGAACTCCGACATGATGATTCGCGCTGCAGATCGCGGGTCAGACTGCGCATTCTCCACGATCTTCTCGCGCTCGGCTGCCCGGGCGGCCTCGTCGGCATCGGCCTTGCGCTTCTTGGCCAGGGCCGCCGCCTTGGCCTTCTCGACGACCGCAGCCTGAGCGGCCACGGCTGACTTCTGGGTGTTGCCGGCCGCGCGGTCGGCTGCGACTCGGACGTCGTCGGCCCGCTCGATGGCGAGCTCCCGGGTCGAGGCGCTCGAGGTGACGCCGTCCACAGCGAAGGTCAACGGCTGGGCACTGGCCGCACCGCCGGTGAGGGTCGACGCGACCGCGCCGCTGGAGAGCAGCACCGCCGCCATTCCTGTGACCACGACGGGTCGGCTCAGGGCCGGTCCGGCCGAGCGAACAAGACCCCGGCGCCGAGGGACGGCATGCCGGGGTGCGTGGCGCGGGGTGTGGTGGCTCATGGAGCGGGGAGACCTCTCGTGGGGATTCGGGCGCAGGCGGACAGGATGGCGGACGCGTCCGTCGTTACCGAATTGAGACCTCAACTGTAGGGGCGAGCCACCCTCGAGGGGAAATCGCCCCCTGTGGACCTGCTCAGGTTGGCTCGGCGCCCAGCAGCACATGGAGCACGACCTGCGGCCCTGTGCTCAGACCTCGATCCCCTCCAGGAGGTCCGTCACCAGCGCTGCGATGGGACTTCGCTCAGACCTCGTCAGGGTCACATGCGCGAAGAGCGGGTGACCCTTGAGCGCCTCGACGACGGCCACCACCCCGTCGTGGCGGCCCACGCGCAGGTTGTCCCGCTGGGCCACGTCGTGGGTCAGGACGACCCTTGAGTTCTGACCGATCCGGGACAGGACGGTGAGCAGCACGTTGCGCTCAAGGCTCTGAGCCTCGTCGACGATGACGAACGCGTCGTGCAACGAGCGGCCACGGATGTGGGTGAGCGGCAGCACCTCCAGCATCCCCCGGTCGAGGATCTCCTCAACGACCTCGCGCGAGACCAGGGCGGAGAGCGTGTCGAAGACCGCTTGGCCCCACGGGTTCATCTTCTCGGACGCATCGCCGGGCAGGTAGCCGAGCTCCTGTCCACCGACGGCGTAGAGCGGGCGGAAGACGACGACCTTGCGCTGCTGGCGACGCTCCATGACCGCCTCGATACCGGCGCACAACGCGAGCGCCGACTTGCCGGTGCCCGCGCGGCCGCCGAGGCTGACGATGCCGACGTCGGGGTCCAGCAGGATGTCCAGGGCGATGCGCTGCTCGGCGCTGCGCCCGTGCAGACCGAAGGCGTCGCGATCGCCACGCACCAGGCGCACGTGCTTGTCCGGACCCACCCGGCCCAAACCAGAGCCCCGTGGTGAGAGCAGCACCAGCCCGGTGTGGCACGGCATCTCGGCGGCGGCGACGCTCTCGAGGCGGCCGTACTCGTAGAGGTGGTCCATCTCGGAGGTGGTGACGTCGAGCTCGGCCATGCCGGTCCACCCGGACTCCACCGCGAGCTCTGCCCGGTATTCCTGCGCCTCCAGCCCGCACGCCGACGCCTTGACCCGCATCGGCAGGTCCTTGCTCACGATGGTGACGATCCGGCCCTCGTTCGCGAGGTTGCAGGCGACCGCGAGGATGCGGGTGTCGTTGTCACCGAGGCGGAAGCCGGCGGGCAGGGACGTGGCATCGGTGTGGTTGAGCTCGATCCGCAGGGTGCCCCCGTCCTCACCGACCGGCACCGGTGCGTCGAGTCGGCCGGCCTTGATCCGCAGGTCGTCAAGCATCCGCAGGGCGGTGCGGGCGAAGTAGCCCAGCTCGGGGTGGTGGCGCTTCGCCTCGAGCTCGGTGACCACCACGACGGGCAGCACGACCTCGTGCTCCTTGAACCGCATGATCGACCGCGGGTCTGCGAGCAGCACCGAGGTGTCCAGCACATAGGTGCGACGCGTCTCCTCCCCCGGCGCGGGGCCCTCGGACGTCGATCCAGCTGTGGGCCGGGTGCTCGGGGTCATCGCCACTCCTCGGAGTCAAGGACATCGGTTCCTCGAACGTAGGACTGCCCGCAGCCGCGTCAATGCCGCCACGCCGCGCGGGAAAGCAGCTCTGCATGAACTTCAGGGGCCGCGCTATACGGGTGGGGCTGGTGTGGCAGATGGGTCCAGTGGCACTCAGGAGCCGAAGCGGCGGTTGCGTTCCCCGTAGGCGCGAAGGGCTCGCAGGAAGTCGACCTTTCGGAAGTCGGGCCAGTACGCCTCGCAGAAGTAGAACTCGCTGTGCGCGCTCTGCCACAGGAGGAAGCCGCCGAGCCTCTGCTCCCCGGAGGTGCGGATCACGAGATCGGGATCGGGCTGACCCTTGGTGTAGAGGTGCTCAGCGATGTGCTCGACGTCGATGATCTCCGCGAGCTCCTCGATGCTCGTGCCCTTGGTGGCGTGCTCGTGCAACAGCGAGCGCACCGCGTCGGCGATCTCGCGTCGCCCGCCGTATCCCACGGCGACGTTGACGAGCATTCCGTCGACGTCGCGGGTCCGGTCTCCGGCGGCCTTGAGCCGCTGGGCCGTCTCAACAGGAAGCAGGTCCAGGGCGCCCACGGTGTGGATGCGCCAGCGGTGGGTGTCGGCGAGGGTGTCGACCGCACGACCGATGATGTCGAGCAGCGGGGTGAGCTCCGGCTCCGGTCGGTTGAGGTTGTCGGTTGAGAGCAGCCAGAGGGTCACCAGCTCGACCCCCACCTCCTCGCACCACGAGAGGAGGTTCGCGATGTTGTCAGCACCGGCCTGGTGGCCCTCGTTGGTCCCAGCCCCCCGGGCCCGGGCCCACCGACGGTTCCCATCGAGCATCACCCCGACGTGCCGGGGAACGGCAGCGGTCCCCAGTTCTTTGGTGAGACGACGGGCATATGCGGCATACAGGACATCACTCAGTCCCATCTGCGCAGTCCTCCCGGGTCGTGAAGAGCCCGTCCGGTGGGTCCGGGCGCGACCTGACCCACGCTACTCCGCGCCGGGCCTGCGGAGACGCTGCCGAGCGCTCAGGGTGCGAACCCCCGGCGCGACGCAAACCTACGGTTGCGTAGGTTACGCTGGGGTGATGACGCCAGACGCCGACCGGAGCCCTGACACCGGGCGACTCGAAGCCCTCGAGGATCGGATGGAGGCTGCGGTCCTGAAGGCCAAACCGAAGCTGCGAGGGTGGCTGCACGCAGGGATGACCCCCGTCGCCCTCATCGCCGGAGTGGTGCTCATCGTGCTGGCGGGAACGGCTCAGGAGAAGGTGTCCGCCGCGGTCTTCGCCGGCACGGCCGTGCTCCTCTTCGGGACCTCGGCCGTTTACCACCGAGGCACCTGGTCCCCTCGCGTTGATGCCGTCCTGCGGCGTTTCGACCACTCCAACATCTTCCTGATCATCGCCGGGAGCTACACCCCGTTCGCGCTGCTGCTGCCGCGCGACCAGGCCCGCACCCTGCTCCTCATCGTGTGGTCCGGAGCGATCATGGGTGTGGCCTTCCGCGTGTTCTGGGCAGGGGCACCGCGCTGGCTCTACGTGCCGGTCTACGTCCTGCTCGGCTGGGTTGCCATCTTCTACTTCGGCCCGCTCCTGGACTCTGCCGGGGTGGCGGTGATGACGTGGGTCGTCATCGGTGGGGTGCTCTACAGCCTGGGTGCCGTCGTCTACGGCACCAAGCGACCCGATATCTCCCCGCGGTGGTTCGGCTTCCACGAGGTCTTCCACGCGCTGACGATCCTCGCGTTCACCGCGCACTTCGTCGCCGCGTCCCTCGCCCTGACGGGGCCTGGGCCGAGCGCCTGACCGCTGCGGAGGCCCACTCGTGTGGCCTCCCGGCCTCAGTCCCGCTTGCCCTCGGTGCCACCGGGCGCATCGGGCGTCTCCTTGGCTGCACCCTCCCTGGGGGCCGAGCCGGGTGACTGCCCCGTGGCTGGCGTGGCGTCCGGGCTCGCCGAGGGCACCGCGGCGCCCGGCACTTCCCCAACCCCGCCAGTCAGTTCCGACTCGGTGACCTGGGGCTCGTCATCGCCTCGATGGGCGGCTTGCTGGCGGTAGGACATCCGGCGCATCCGGGCATTCATGTTCTTCATGAGGAACCACAGGACGAGCGCGAGCACGAAGAAGGCGACGAAGGCGAGGAAGCCGGGTCCAGTGTTTGTGGCGGCGGGGTCGTTCACGGTGTGCGCTCCTTGCGGGTGTCGTGCACGATGGTGAGATCGGGCGAGGTGGCGAGCGCGTCGGCGTCGGCCACAGCGGGCGGCAGGCCGGCGAACAGGTCGTCCTCCTGCTCAGCGATCGGCACGAAGGACACGGCCGCCTCGAAGTCCTCCGTGGGCCAGACCTGCGCCTGCACCTCGCGCGAGACCCGGAACCAGGTGCCGTCGGGGTCGACCTGCGTAGCATGCGCCAGCAGCGCGGCATCGCGCTGCTCGAACCACGCGGAGCACTCGACCCGGGTGGTCACGGAGCGGTCCGGGCGGGTCCAGTTCTCCAGCCACTCGGCATACGGGCTCTCCTCCCCCAGCGCGGTGAGCGCCTCGTGGAACGCGCCGATCCGAGCCCGGCTGAACGTCTGGTTGTAGTAGACCTTCAGCGGCTGCCAGGCCTCCCCAGCGTGCGGGAACGCCGCGGGGTCGCCGGCCGCGACGAAGGCGGCCATCGAGACGTCGTGACACGTGATGTGGTCGGGATGGGGGTAGCCCCCGTCCTCGTCGTAGGTCGTCATGACGTGCGGTCGGAACCGTCGGATCTCGCGGACCAACGCCTCGGTGGTCACCTCGAGGGGCTCGAGGGCGAAGCACCCGTCCGGTAGCGGCGGCAACGGGTCGCCTTCGGGGAGGCCGGAGTCCACGAACCCCAGCCAGGTGTGGTCCACGCCGAGAATCGCCTGGGCCGCCGCCATCTCGTCGCGGCGCACCTGCACGAGGTCTCGGACGATGTGCGCGTCGGTCTTCAGTCGGGGGTTGAGCACATCGCCGCGCTCGCCACCGGTGCACGACACGACCAGCACCTCGCGGCCCTCGTCCACGTACCTGGCCATCGTCGCTGCGCCCTTGCTGGACTCGTCGTCGGGGTGCGCGTGCACGCACATCAGGCGGAGCCGATCGGACACTGCGGGACCCTTCGGTGCGACGGCCTCGGGGCGTCCCCGAGAATGGAGTGCCATCCTCTCACCGCGAGGGGCCACCATCGACACCAGGACCGGTATGCCGTTGCCCCGCCCCGCACCCGGAACGACCCGTTGGTGGGTCGTCGGCACCGTGGGGTGCCTTGCCGCAGTCGCCTTCATCATCTGGTGGGGAATCACCACGACGGTCGGCAGCGTCCGACCCGAGGTCACCGCCTACGAGGTGCAGTCCGACTCGATGGTGCTCGTGGAGTACGACCTGCACCGGCCACAGGGAATTGCCGTGGTGTGCCAGGTCGTCGGACTGGACAACAACAAGGGACGGGTGGGCGCTGTCGAGGACAGCATCCCGGCATCCGGTCCCGCCTCGGTGCACCGGGTGGTCAGCCTGCGCACCAGCGCCCGGGCCGTCACGGGCGTGGTGGATTCCTGCACGCGCCAACCCCCGCCCCCTGACCCCGACCCGCCCCGCCCCCACCGGCCCCCGCCTCGCCCCTCCCAT
>JBDSVV010000290.1:0-8907 GCA_039927035.1 Ornithinibacter sp.
CTCGACATGACGGCTCTCCGGGCGCGCTCACTGAGCATCACGTAGCCCGCGCACGGCGAGCCGCTCCAGCCCTTCTGCGGTGCACTGAGCAACACGTCGACGCCGAGCTCGGGCATGTCCACCCAGAGCGCCCCGGACGCGATGCAGTCCAGCACGAAGAGGCCACCGGCTTCGTGCGTCGCCGCGGCGATGGTGCGGATGTAGTCGTCAGGAAGCACCACACCTGCCGATGTCTCCACGTGTGCCGCAAACACGACGTCGGGACGCGCGTGCTCGATGGCCTCGACCACCTCGGCGACCGGTGCGGGCACCCAGGGGGCATGTCGCTCGCCCGACACGGGGCGGGCCGTGCAGACCGTCGTCTCACGAGCGACGGAGCCGGCGTCGAGGATCTGGGACCACCGGTAGGAGAACAGCCCGTTGCGCACGACGAGGCAGCCACGATCCGTCGCCAGCTGCCGCGCGACGGCTTCCATACCGTAGGTTCCGCCACCCGGAACGACCGCTACGGTCGCGGCGCCGTAGGTCGTGGACAAGACGTCGATGATGTCCTGCATCACACCGACGAAGCGCTTGGACATGTGGTTCAGTGACCGGTCGGTGAACACCACCGAATACTCGAGCAGCCCATCAGGGTCGACGTCAGAGCGAGGAAGATTCACGCCCGCAGCCTCTCACATCGCGCTCCGCAGCCTGCTGGCACCGTCGTCGGTCCGGATGCCGTCCGCGCGTACACACCTCAGCCTCGAGGGCTCGAAAACACCTTCAGCGCAACCCGGTTCGCCGCTCAAGTGCGAGGGCGACGAGCTCGTCGATCAGCTCGGGGTAAGCCACTCCAGACGCCGCCCACATCCGCGGATACATCGAGCTCGGGGTGAACCCGGGCATCGTGTTGACCTCGTTCACGAGCACGGTGCCGTCGTCGGTGAGGAAGAAGTCCACTCGCGCCAAGCCCTCGCAGCCAGCCGCCTCGAACGCCTCGACGGCCATCTGCCGGATCCGTGTCGCAGTCTCGGCCGGCACGTCGGCGGGGGTTTCCAGGCGCACGTCCGCCGCCTCGAGGTACTTGGCCTGGAAGTCGTAGAAGTCATGGTTCGCGAGCACGATGCACTCCCCCAGCACGCTCGCGCGAGACGCCTCGGTGCCCCGCCCCTCCAGCACCCCGCACTCGATCTCCCGACCGCGTACCGCGGCCTCGACGACGACCTTCGGGTCGTGCTCACGGGCAGCCTCGATCGCGGCGCGCAGCGCGTCCGGCTCGGTGACCTTCGTGATGCCCATGCTCGACCCGGCGCGTGCTGGTTTGACGAAGACCGGCCACGACAGCCCGTGAACGGCCTCCATCGCGGCCGCGGGATCCCGCTGCCACTGTTTGTCGGTGATGACCACGTAGGGACCGACGGGCAGGCCGGCGCCCGCGAGGACCACCTTCATCATCTGCTTGTCCATCATCACCGCGGATGCCGTCACTCCGGACCCGACGTAGCGCACGTCCGCGAGGTCCAGCAGGCCCTGGATGGTCCCGTCCTCGCCGAACGGCCCGTGCAGCAACGGGAAGACGAGGTCGACCTCTCCGAGGGTATGCGGTGGACGGCCGGCCTCGTGGACGACGAGGGTGCGATCGGTGGCGCTCGTGGGAACGATGACGCTCGCAGCGTTGGTGTCGACCTCCGGTTCGTGCCCGGCCGCAAGTCGCAGCCGGTCGGGGTCGTCCGGGGCGAGAACCCAGTGGCCGTCCTTGGCGATCCCCACCGTCACCACGTCGTAGCGCTCGCGGTCCAGGGCCTCCAGGACGCTGGCCGCGGTCGCGCACGAGACCGCGTGCTCAGAGGACCGGCCGCCGAAGACGAGGGCCATGCGGATCCTGCGCTCAGGCGTTGCGTCATTCATCGCGGACGACTCTATCCGGCGTCGAGCCCCGCACGGTCCCGCGGCGCCCGCGCACGGACGGCATACCCTGACGAGCGTGACCCACAGCGCGACCGACTCCCCCGACGATGCCCCCAGGGGCACCGGCGCCACACCCGCCACCGACGAGGGCGATGCCCGCCTGGCTGCTGCCACCCGCATCGTCACCCTGGGCCGTGAGCCGGCGGCGCCCGGGGCACAGGTCGGCGCCCCGCTGGTGCTCACCTCCACCTACCACGCGAACGGCGACGTCAACTATGCGCGGTCGGGCAACCCGACGTGGTCGGCCTTCGAGGGCGCCCTCGGAGCGCTCGAGGGCGGCTCGGCGCTCGTCTTCGCATCGGGGATGGCGGCCGTCTCGGCCGCGCTCTCTCTGCTGCCCCACCGTGGAATCGTCGTCGCCCCGTCAGCGGCCTACAACGGCGTGATGGTCACCCTCGCCGACCGCGTCGAGGCCGGCAGCGCCAGCGTACGGTTCGTGGAGGTGACCGACACCGCGGCAGTGGTCGCGGCGCTCGACGGGGCCGACCTGCTCTGGCTCGAGTCCCCCACCAACCCGCTGCTCGAGGTGGCCGACCTGCCGACCCTGATCGGCGCCGCCCGCGAGCGCGGGGTGCTCACCGTGGTCGACAACACCTTCGCGACGCCGCTGCTGCAGCGACCGCTCGAACTGGGCGCCGACGTCGTCGTGCACTCGGTGACGAAGTATCTCTCCGGCCACAGCGACCTCCTCCTCGGTGCCACGGTGACCGCTCCATCGGATGCCGGGCGGGCCCTGCACGAGCGGCTGCGGCGCCACCGCCAGCTGCAGGGCGCCATCGCCGGCCCGGTCGAGACCTGGCTCGCGCTTCGCGGCCTGCGCACCCTTCACCTGCGGGTGGAGCGGGCCGCAGCGAATGCCGTGGAGCTCGTGTCTCGCCTCGCCGACCACCCGTCTGTGCAGCGCGTGCGCTACCCCGGGATGGGCGCCATGGTCTCGATCGAGGTCATCGGCGGCGCGGAGGGGGCCGAGCGGGTCGCGGCGGCCACCCGCATCTGGGTGCACTCCACGAGCCTGGGCGGCGTGGAGAGCCAACTGGAACGGCGTCGTCGCATCCCGGGTGAGCCTCAGGCAGTTCCGGTGGAGCTGCTCCGGCTCTCGGTCGGCATCGAGGACGTCGAGGACCTCTGGAACGACCTCGCCCAGGCCCTCGACCACGCCTGACCCCGCGCCCCTCGTCTCTCGACTCTCGCCCCCCTCTCGTCTCTCGCCCCTCGACTTATTGCGCCACACCCACGCCGGAACCCGCGGTCGGGGGCCTCGGGCGTGGCTGTGGCGCAATAAGTCGGGAGTGGGTCAGTCCGTTTCGGCCTTGCGGGGGCGCGAGAGCAGGTTGGCGACGACCTCTTGGGCGGTGCGCCCATGCTGGATCATCGCGTCGACCTGCTCGATGATCGGCACATCGACGCCGTGCTGACGGGCCAGGTCCAGGATCGAGGTGCAGGACTTGACCCCCTCTGCGGTCTGCTTGGTGGCCGCGACGACCTCCTCGACGGCCATTCCCTGCCCGAGGCGCACCCCGAAGGAGTGGTTGCGCGAGAGCGGCGACATGCACGTGGCGATGAGGTCCCCCACCCCTGCCAGCCCCGAGAACGTCGCGACCTCACCCCCGACGGCCAGGCCCAGACGCATCGTCTCGGCCAGCCCACGCGTGATGATCGACGCCTTGGAGTTGTCACCCATGCCGAGCCCCTCGGCCATGCCCACCGCGAGGGCGATGACGTTCTTCACGGCCCCGGCGATCTCGGTGCCCACGACATCGGTCCCGGTGTAGGGGCGGAAGTAGGGGGCGGCACACGCGGCCGCGACCCGCTCGGCCATCGCCTCGCTTCCGGCAGCGACCACGGATGCGGCTGGTTGCTTGGCGGCGATCTCGCGCGCCAGGTTGGGCCCGGACACCACGACGATCCGTTCCTGGTCGACCCGGCCCACCTCGGCGATGACCTCCGACATCCGCTTCGTCGTGCCGAGCTCGACACCCTTCATCAGCGACACCACAGCCGCTGACTCCGGCAGCGCGCCGCCCCACGTCGTGAGGTTGGCGCGCAGCGTCTGGGAGGGCACCGCGAGCACCACGATGTCCGCGCCGGCTGAGGCCTCGAACGGGTCGCTCGTGGCGCGGATCCGCTCTGGCAGCCGCAGCTCGGGAAGGTAGTCCTGGTTGACGCCCCCGTTGATCTGGTCGACGACCTCCTGGCGCCTCCCCCACATCGTGACGTTGGTTCCGGCATCCGCGAGGACGGCAGCGAATGCCGTGCCCCAGCTTCCCGTTCCATAGACCGCTGCCGTCGTCATGAGGCCTCCTTGAGGGGTTTGGGTTTGCCGGTGGAGGTGATGCCGTGTTCGGTCGGGTCGAAACGGGTGGCCGGTGCGAGCTCACCGCGGATCCCCTCGAGCTGAGAGGTGAGGGCTGCCATGATCCGGGCCGTCGCCTCGAGCAGCACCTCCTGGGTGGTCTCGACGCCCTGGAGGTCCTCGAGGTCGACCGGTGGGCCCGCGCGCGCGACCATCGTCTTGCGCGGAAACAGGTGCAGCCGATGTCCGTACGGCGCAAGGATGGAGGCCGCGCCCCAGGTGGTGATCGGGATGACCGGGCACCCCGTTTCCATGGCCACCCGTGCCGCGCCGGTCTTGCCGCGCATGGGCCACAGATCAGGGTCCCGGGTCAGGGTTCCCTCCGGGTAGATGGCCACGCAGCGCCCGGCCCGAACCGCCTCGACCGCCGAACGGTAGGCGTCGATCGCCCGCCCGGACTCCCGGTGCACCGGGATCTGCTCCGCGGCACGAAGGATGGCACCGATCACGGGATTCTTGAACACCTCGATCTTCCCGAGGTAGTGCGGGGTGTGGCCGTGGTCGACGAGGAAGAGACCGAACACGAAGGGCTCGAGGTAGGAGTAGTGGTTGGTCACGGCGACGTAGCCCCCCCGGGGAAGGTTCTGCGCCCCGGCCCAGTCCCGCTTCGTCAGCAGGACGAGCAGCGGTCTCAGGATCGCGATGACGAATCGGTAGGCGAGGGGCCGGGAATGGTCCGAGGGGGTGCTCACGCGCAGCCTTCCGAGGAGTGGGGTCTTGGCATTGTGGTCTGCCACCGGGTCGATGTCGAGCGTGCCACGGCGGTGGAGGACCATGGGTCCCGTGAGCGCACCCGGGGTCGGCTGGCACCTCGTCGTCCCGGTGCGCGGCGGGCCCCTCTCCAAGAGCCGTCTGCAGGTGCCGCGGGCGACGCGGGTGTCCCTCGCCGAGGCCTTCGCCCGCGACACGGTGGCTGCCCTGGCGGCCGGAGCCCCGGGGGGCGTGGTGCTGGTCGTCACCGGGGATGCCGCGGTCCGTCGGTGGGTGCAGGATGCCGGGCAGCACTGTGTCGAGGACCCCGGGGAGGGGCTGGACTCGGCCGTCGTAGCGGGTGCCGCTGCTGCCCGGACCGGACGGGTCGCTGTCATGCTGGCGGATCACCCTGCGCTGCGACCGGAGGAGGTGCGGATCGCCCTTGCCGCGGCCGAGCTGCTCGGCCCGACGGTCATCGCGGACGCTGACCATGACGGGACGGCTCTGCTGACCCTGCCAGGCGGACCCGGCGCCCGAACGGCATTCGGCCCGGGCAGCGCGGCAGCACACGAGCGCCTCGGGCACCAGCGCCTCCACCTCGACCTCCCCGGCCTCCTGCGCGACGTCGATGACGCAGCCTCGCTGGCGACCGCAGTGCGCCTGGGTGTCGGTCCGCACACCGCGCAGGCCCTCACCCGCGCTACCCTGCCGGGCATGCAGGCGACGATCCACTCGATGGCCGAGGACGGTTCCGGCTCGGCACTGCTCGATGACGGGGTGGAGGTCGCGCTGCCGGCGGAGTCGGCGGTCTCGGCAGGCCTGCGACACCTTCGCGTCGGCCAGCGGGTGAGCATCGAGCTCGATGAGGAGGGTCAGCGGGCCGTGCGCGTCTGGATCGTGGGGATAGGCCCCGGTGAGTCCATCGCCTGAACTCCACGGTGCCAGGGCCCGGTCGCCTCTCGGGTCAGTCGATCTTGTAGACCGCGCCCAGCGCGTCGAGCTTCTCGGAGAAGCGCTCGTAGCCCCGGTAGATGATGTCGATGCCGTGGACGATCGACCTGCCCTCCGCCGCCAGCGCCGCGATGAGATAGCTGAAGCCCCCACGTAGGTCGGGCACCGTGATGTCGCCCGGCCGCAACGGGGTCGGCCCCGAGATGACGGCGGAGTGGCGAAAGTTCGCCCTCCCGAAGCGGCACGGTGAGCCACCGAGACACTCTGGATACGTCTGGATCCGGGCTCCCATGTCCTGCAGGGCATCCGTGAACCCCAGCCGGTTCTCGTAGACCGTCTCGTGAACGATCGACAGCCCCTCCGCCTGGGTCAGGGCCACGACGAGCGGCTGCTGCCAGTCGGTCGTGAAGCCCGGGTGCACGTCTGTCTCGAGGGCGATCGACGTCAGGGGCCCGCCGGGGTGCCAGAACCGGATGCCGTCGTCGTCGACCTCGCAGGCCCCACCGATCCTCCGGAAGACGTTGAGGAAGGTCATCATCGGGAGCTGCTGGGCCCCCCGCACGTAGATGTCTCCCCTGGTGGCCAGTGCTGCGCAGGCCCAGGAGCCGGCCTCGATCCGGTCGGGGACCGCAAGGTGGTCGAAACCCCCGAGCCGGTCGACCCCCTCAACCCGGACGACCCGGTCGGTCTGCACCGAGATCACGGCCCCCATCTTCTGGAGGATCGCGATCAGGTCCATGATCTCGGGCTCGATGGCGGCACCGCGCAGCGTGGTGGTGCCCTCTGCGCGCACCGCGGTCAGCAGGACCTGTTCGGTCGCCCCGACGCTGGGGTAGGGGAGGTCGATGTCGGCAGCCCGTAGGCGATGTGGAGCGGTGAGCCGGAGCCCGTCGCGCCGGTGCTCCACGCGCGCCCCGAACGCCTCGAGCACCTCCAGGTGGAAGTCGATCGGGCGCTCGCCGATGCTGCAGCCCCCCGGATCGGGGATGAACGCCTCCCCGAGTCGGTGCAGCAGCGGCCCGCAGAAGAGGACGGGCACCCGCGAGGTGCCAGCGTGGGTGTCGACCTCCGCGACCTGTGCCTGCTCCAGCCTTCGGGGGTCCAGCACCAGCTCACCGTCGCGATCGGTGGAGTCGATGAGGACTCCGTGGAGCTCGAGCAGGCCACTGACCACGCGGACGTCGGAGATCTCGGGCACTCCGCGAAGCCGGCACGGCTCCTCGGCCAGGAGGACCGCGACCATCGCCTTCGATACGAGGTTCTTGGCGCCCCGGACCTCGACGTCACCTACTAGCGGCGCGCCACCGTCGACGATCAACGTGGACGTCATGGGTACAGCCAAACACAACGCTCCCGTGGGGGCGACGCGAGACGCGCCACCCCCACGGGACCGGTGATGTGCAGGTCAGCGACGCGCGGACTTCTTGGCCGGGGCCTTCTTCGCCGGGGCCTTCTTCGCGGGCGCCGCCTTCGCGGGAGCCTTCTTGGCCGGGGCCTTCTTCGCGGGCGCCGCCTTGGCCGGAGCCTTCTTGGCCGGGGCCTTCTTCGCGGGCGCCGCCTTCGCCGGGACCTTCTTCGCCGCAGCTGCCTTCGCCGGGGCCTTCTTCGCGGGCGCCGCCTTCGCGGGAGCAGCCTTCGCAGCTGTTGCCTTCGCGGCCGCCTTCTTCGCCGGCGCTGCCGCGGGTGCGGCCTTCACGGCAGTCCCGGCCGCAGCCCGACCGGTGGCGGGAGCAGCCTTGGGCAACGTGCTCGGCTTCTTCACGTACGACTTGAACGAGGTGCCGGCGCGGAAGCGCGGCGCCTTCGACTTGGGGATCCGCACCGACGTGCCGGTGCGGGGGTTGCGCCCGGTGCGCGCCGCTCTCTCGACCCGGTCGAACGTGCCGAATCCGGTGATCGCGACCTTGCCGCCGCGAACCGTCTCGCGGACGATCGTGTCGAGCACCGCCTCGAGTGCGTCGTTGGCCGCCTTCTTGCTGCCGAGCCTCTTCTCGAGCTCCTTGATGAGATCTGCCTTGTTCACAGTCGACCACTCCATCGGGATGGCGCCGGGACGGACTCCCGGCGCATGTTGTCGTGACCGGCGGGTGCCAGGCCTCACTGCGACGCTATGCCCGTAGAAGGGGTGAGTCCACAAGGCGCGCGGAGTGATTTTCCATGGCGCACAACGGATTCGATCGGAACCGGAGGTCCATCCAGACCCACCAGTCACACCCGTCACGCACTCCAAGGCTCACCACCCCGTTCGCACAAGGACTCCGCCGCTCGTATTCGCCTACAGCACAGTCATTCTCGCTTTGAGTCAGACAGTGATGGCTGGCTTCCACGAGGGGCGAGCACCCTCGAATGCCGTGATGTCGCCCTCATTGCGCAGCGTGAGGCTGATGTCGTCAAGTCCCTCCAGCAGGCGCCACCGGGTGTAGTCGTCGACCTCGAACGCCGCGACGATCTCACCGGCAGTGACGGTACGCGAAACCAGATCCACCGTCACCGCGGTCCCCGGCTCGTTCTCCAGCAGCTTCCACAACAGTTCGACGTCGTCCTGGGAGCACTGGGCCGTGAGGAATCCCTGCTTGCCGCTGTTCCCGCGGAAGATGTCCGCGAACCGCGAGGAGATGACCACACGGAAGCCGTAGTTCATCAGGGCCCACACCGCGTGCTCGCGCGATGACCCGGTGCCGAAGTCGGGCCCAGCCACCAGCACGGAGCCGCTGGCGAAGTCCGGGTTGTTGAGCACGAAGGTCTCGTCCTGGCGCCAGGCCGCGAAGAGCCCGTCCTCGAAGCCGGTGCGGGTGACCCGCTTGAGGTATACGGCCGGGATGATCTGGTCGGTGTCGACATTGCTGCGGCGCAGCGGGACCCCGGTGCCCGTGTGGGTGGTGAAGGCTTCCATCAGTTGTTCCCCTCCGGGGCGTTCTCGAGGTCGGCGGGGCTGGACAGGGTGCCTCGCACGGCGGTGG
>JBDSVV010000291.1:0-7342 GCA_039927035.1 Ornithinibacter sp.
TAGCCGGAGTTCACGTCCTCAGCGGCCCATTCCGCGTTGAAGGAGCGAAACCCGGAGATCTCCTGGTTGTCGACATCCTGGATATCGGTCCTTGCGAGGAAGAGGACGTCAACGGGATCTCCGGCCAGGGCTGGGGCTACACCGGCGTGTTCCCCAAAGAGAACGGTGGCGGTTTCCTCGTCGACCAGTTCCCCGACGCCTACAAGGTCATCTGGGACTTCACCGGCGGGGTCGCCACCTCACGCCACGTCCCCGGCGTCTCGTTCGTCGGCATCGTGCACCCCGGCCTGATGGGCACCGCGCCCTCCGCGGGGCTCCTGGCCCGGTGGAACGCCCGAGAGGCCGCGCTGATCGCGACCGACCCGAACCGCGTGCCGCCCCTCGCGCTCCCGCCGGAGCCTGATTCGGCCCTCCTCGGCACGCTCCCCCAGTCGGAGTTCGCGCGGGTGGCGGGAGAGGCGGCCCGAACCGCTCCGCCCCGCGAGAACGGTGGCAACCAGGACATCAAGAACTTCACGAAGGGCTCGCGGGTCTTCTACCCCGTCTTCGTGGACGGCGCCAACCTCTCGATGGGCGACCTGCACTTCTCCCAGGGTGACGGTGAGATCACCTTCTGCGGCGCCATCGAGATGGGCGGGTTCATCGACCTGCGCGTCGACCTCATCAAGGGCGGCATGGAGACGTACGGAGTCTCGGAGAACGCCATCTTCATGCCCGGCACGACCGACCCGCAGTTCAGCGAGTGGCTCGCCTTCTCCGGCACGTCAGTGACCCTCGACGGTGAACAGCGCTACCTGGACTCGCACCTGTCCTACCAACGGGCCTGCCTGCACGCGATCGACTACCTCACGAAGTTCGGCTACTCCCCCGAGCAGGCGTACATGATCCTCGGGGCCGCCCCCATCGAGGGCCGGCTCTCCGGGGTGGTCGACATCCCGAACTCCTGCTCGACGGTATACCTGCCGATCTCGATCTTCGACGTCGACATCCGACCGTCGAGCGCCGGCCCGCAGCAGGTCGACCCCGGGATGGGCGTGCCCCGGTCGTCCTTCTGACGTCCGACACCGAGGTTCCGCACCCCACGACGCGGTGGGGTGCGGAACGAGGGTCGCTCCGTGTTCTTCGGCGTAGCATGACGATCCCGGTCACACTCAGTGCAGAGAGGCGGGCGACGTGCGTCAGCCAGGCCCCACCCCGGCACCCCAGCGGGCCCCGGCCGATCCCGATCGGGCCGACTCGGTGCGTGCCATCGCCGAGGGGCTCAAGGGCCAAAGGGGCCCGCTGCTCCCGATCCTGCACGAGGTGATCGCCGGGCACAGGTTCGTCCACGACGACGACGTGCAGGTCGTGGCCGACGTGCTCAACCTGAGTCGCGCCGACGTGCACGGCGTCCTGAGCTTCTACGACGACCTCCGGCGCACCCCACCGCCCGCACACCGCGTGGCGCTCTGCCGCGGCGAGGCCTGCCAGGCCCGCGGTGCGGAGTCGCTGCACACCGACGCAGTCGCGCGCTGGGCCGCTGCGGATGACGTCGAGGTGGCCGAGGTGTTCTGCCTGGGCCTGTGCGCGCTCGGCCCCGCTGGCACGGTCGACGGGGCCGTGCACGCGCGCCTCGCGTGCGATCGACTCGAGGAACTGGTGCGGGCATGGAGTTGATGAGCCCCACGGTCTGGGTGCCCTGCGACGCTGCCGCCGTGGCGGTCGGCGCGGACGCCGTCGCCGAGGCCCTTGCCGCGGCCGGGGCCACCGTGCGCCGCAACGGCTCGCGCGGGATGTTGTGGCTGGAGCCGCTGGTCGAGGTGGAGGGGCCCGGTGGCCGGGTGGGCTACGGCCCGATCGCGCCGAGTGACGTGGGCGCGCTGCTCGCCGGAGACCTCGACGGCACCGAGCGGGCCGTGGGTGTCGTCGACGAGCACCCTTGGCTGGCTCGCCAGCACCGGGTGTCGTTCGCGCGGGTGGGGCTGATCGAGCCGACCGACCTCGCCGCGTACCGCTCTCATGGCGGGCTCGCCGGTCTCGAGCGCGCCCTCACCCTCACCGGCGCACAGGTCGTTCAGGAGGTCACCGACTCCGGGCTGCGGGGGCGTGGAGGAGCGGGATTCCCCGCGGGCATCAAGTGGGAGACGGTGCGCACCACCACCTCCGACGTCCGGTTCGTCTGCTGCAACGCCGACGAGGGTGACTCCGGCACGTTCGCCGACCGCATGCTCATCGAGGGCGATCCCTTCACTTTGATCGAGGGGATGACCATCGCCGCGCTCGCGGTGGGGGCGAGCGAGGGGTTCGTCTACCTGCGTTCGGAGTACCCGCATGCGATCCGCACCCTGGGACGGGCCGTCGAGATCGCCTACGCGCACGGTGTGCTCGGGGAGTCGGTGCTCGGCAGCGGTCTCCGGTTCGACCTCGAGGTGCGGGTGGGCGCGGGTGCCTACATCTGCGGCGAGGAGACCTCGATGCTCGAGTCGCTGGAGGGTCGGCGGGGCGAGGTTCGCGCGAAACCGCCGATCCCTGCCCTGCAGGGGCTCTTCGGCAGGCCGACCGTCGTCAACAACGTGCTCACCCTCGCAGCGGTGCCGATGGTGCTCGCCGACGGGGGCGCCGCCTACGCCGCTCTCGGCACCGCACGCTCGCGCGGCACGCAGGTGTTCCAGCTCGCTGGGAACGTCGCCTGTGGCGGCATCGTCGAGGCCGACTTCGGGATCTCCCTCGGTGACCTCGTGGAGGGTTTCGGCGGCGGCACGGCATCCGGTCGGCCCGTCAAGGCCGTGCAGGTCGGAGGGCCACTGGGGGCCTACCTGCCCCCCGACCGGTTCGGGCTGCCGATGGACTACGAGGCGTTCGCCGAGGCCGGCGCCATGGTGGGTCACGGCGGGATCGTCGTGTGGGACGACACGATGGATGCCGCGGCGATGGCCCGTTTCGCCATGGAGTTCTGTGCCAAGGAGTCGTGCGGCAAGTGCACCCCGTGCCGCATCGGGTCGGTGCGCGGTGTGGAGGTCATCGACCGGGTGCGTGCCGCGCGCGACGACGGGGTGCGGCGCACCCAGCTCGACCTCCTCGAGGACCTCTGCACGACGATGACCAAGGGATCGCTGTGTGCCCTGGGGGGGCTGACGCCGATGCCGGTGCTCAGCGCGCTCGAGCACTTCCCCGACGACTTCGGAATCCCCCCGGGCGCCGCCCTCGCCGGCACCCAGCACGTGCCAGAGTCCGCCTTGAGCACCGATGGAGGAGCCCGGCGATGACCATCACCGACCAGCTGGCACCCGAGACACCCGATCACGGCACACCTCCCGTTCCAGGTGCGGCCACCGCCCGCGTGCGCATCGACGGGCGCGAGGTCCTCGTGCCGCCGGGCACCTCGGTGCTGAGGGCGGCACGAATCGCCGGCATCTCAGTGCCCAAGCTCTGTGCCACGGACTCCCTCGCGGCCTTCGGCTCGTGCCGGCTGTGCCTCGTCGAGGTCGACGGCATGAAGGGCACTCCCGCCTCGTGCACCACGCCCTGCGCAGACGGGATGGTCGTCGCGACCCGCACCGCGCAGGTGCAGCAGCTGCGTCGTGGCGTCATGGAGCTCTACCTGTCCGACCACCCCACGGACTGCGCTGGTTGCGCACGCGGCAGCTGCGAGATCCAGGCGGCCGCGGCCGATGTCGGCATCGCCGAGGTGCGCTACGGCCTCGGGGGCGCCTCGCACCTGGGCGACGAGGTCGACGGGTCCAACCCCTACTTTGCCTATGACCCCTCCGCCTGCATCGTCTGCTCACGCTGCGTGCGTGCGTGCAACGAGACCCAAGGCACCTTCGCCCTGACGGTGCAGGGCCGCGGCTTCGAGTCGCGGATCACCCCGGGGAACACCGATTTCCTTGCCTCGGAATGCGTCTCGTGCGGCTCCTGCGTGCAGGCCTGTCCCACGGATGCGTTGACCGAGAAGTCGGTCGTCCAGCTCGGGATGCCGACCCGCTCGGTCATCACGACGTGCGCCTACTGCGGGGTGGGCTGCTCCTTCAAGGCCGAGGTTCAGGGCGACGGTGACGCGACGCGCGTCGTGCGGATGATGCCGTGGAAGGACGGCGGTGCCAACGAGGGGCACTCCTGCGTCAAGGGCCGGTTCGCCTACGGCTACGCCTCGCACGAGGACCGGCAGATGGAGCCGATGGTGCGTGGCACCATCGAGGACGAGTGGCGGGTCGTGTCGTGGGAGGAAGCCATCAGGCGCGTCGCCTCGGGCTTCCGTGAGATCCAGGCCCAGCACGGCGTCGGCTCCATCGGCGGCATCTCCTCCTCGCGCTGCACCAACGAGGAGGTCTACGTCGTGCAGAAGATGGTGCGAGCGGCCTTTGGCAACAACAACATCGACACGTGCGCGCGGGTGTGTCACTCTCCCACCGGATACGGCCTCAACCACGCGTTCGGAACCTCCGCCGGCACCCAGGACTTCGCTTCCGTCGAGCAGGCTGACGTGATGCTCGTCATCGGTGCCAACCCCACCGATGCGCACCCGGTGTTCGCGTCGCGGATGAAGCGCCGCATGCGTGCCGGGGCGCGGGTGATCGTCGCCGACCCTCGTCGCATCGACCTGGTGCGCGCACCGCACGTCGAGGCCTCCTTCCACCTGCCTGTGCGCCCGGGCACCAACGTCGCGTTCATCAACGCCATGTGTCACGTGATCGTCACCGAAGGCCTGTGGGACAAGGCTTTCGTGCGTGAGCGCTGCGAGGAGTCC
This sequence comes from Ornithinibacter sp., assembly GCA_039927035.1. GTDB lineage: Bacteria > Actinomycetota > Actinomycetes > Actinomycetales > Dermatophilaceae > Fodinibacter. The sequence continues at coordinate 4,727 of JBDSVV010000291.1, forward strand.
GACTCCTACCTCGAGTTCATCGCGCGGCCGGACCACTCGCCGGAGGCCAGTGAGGAGGAGACCGGCATCCCGGCATCCGACCTGCGCGCCGCTGCCCGGCTGTATGCCGCGGGGCCGAACTCCGCGATCTACTACGGGCTCGGGGTCACCGAGCACAGCCAGGGCTCCACGATGGTCATGGGCCTTGCCAACCTCGCCATGCTCACCGGGAACCTGGGGCGCGAGGGTGTCGGCGTGAACCCGCTGCGCGGGCAGAACAACGTGCAGGGCTCGTGCGACATGGGCTCCTTCCCGCACGAGTTGCCAGGCTACCGCCACGTGTCGCGGCCCGAGGTGCGCGAGATCTACGAATCGCTGTGGGGCGTGCGAATCCAGGCCGAACCGGGGCTGCGGATCCCCAACATGTTCGACTCCGCGGTGGGCGGATCGTTCAGGGGTCTGTACGTGCAGGGCGAGGACATCGCCCAGTCCGACCCGAACACTGCGCACGTCGAGGCGGCGCTGCGCGCGATGGACCTCGTCGTCGTGCACGACCTGTTCCTCAACGAGACAGCACGCTTCGCGCACGTGTTCCTCCCCGGGGCGTCATTCCTGGAGAAGGACGGGACGTTCACCAATGCCGAGCGCCGGATCAACCGGGTGCGACCGGTCATGCCGTCGCGCGTCGGCAAGGACGAGTGGGCGGTGGTCTGCGAGATCGCGACGGCGATGGGCTACCCGATGTCCTATGACTCGCCTGCGCAGATCATGGACGAGATCGCCGCCACCACACCGACCTTCGCCGGCGTCACCTTCGCTCGACTGGATGCAGAGGGCTCCATGCAGTGGCCGGTCAACGCCGCCGCGCCCCACGGCACCCCCACGATGCACGTGGGGGAGTTCGTGCGCGGGCTGGGTCAGCTCACCTCCACCGTCTACGTGCCCACGACCGAGCGGGCGAACCGGCGCTTCCCACTCGTGCTCACGACGGGGCGCATCCTCTCCCAGTACAACGTCGGGGCCCAGACGCGTCGCACGGCGAACTCGACCTGGCACCCGGAGGACGTGCTCGAGATCCACCCGTCCGACGCCGAGATGCGCGGGGTCGTCTCGGGCGACGTGGTGGAGCTGTCGTCCCGCGTCGGCACCACGCGACTGACCGCCCTGGTGTCTGACCGGATGCCGGCCGGTGTCGTCTACACGACCTTCCACCACCCCGTCACGGGCGCCAACGTGGTGACCACGGAGAACTCGGACTGGGCGACGAACTGCCCGGAGTACAAGGTGACGGCGGTGCAGGTCGACGTGGTCACCCAGGCAGCCCGCGCCGCCGCGGGTCTCGAGGCGAGCGAGCGCTCACCCAACGAGGATGCCGGGGCGGCCGCCACCGCGTCGGTGCTGCGCAGGTGAGCGGGCGGTGAGCCAGGAGGAGTCGCCCGTCGTGAGGCTCGGTCACGAGCTGGTGCGCAACTTCGAGGTGCTGGTGCCCGAGGAGGCGGCCAAGCAGATCGCCACCCACATCCGAAAGTTCTGGGACCCGCGGATGCGCCAGGAGCTGCTGGCACGGATCCGCTGGGGCGACACCGGCCTGCACCCGCTGCTGGTGCGCGCGGCCGAGGACCTCGTCGACGGCGAGGTCGACCGCGAGGAGGTCAGGGAGCCCTCCGGCGGCTGACCCGGGTCGTCCGCTCCCGGCATCCGACCGCGGCAGGGACCCCGGCGGGACAGCCGGCCCGTCAGGGGGCGGGCGTGATGACGTCGCGGACGAGCTGGTCGAGCTCCTCGTCGGCGCCGAGGAACTGGCGCAGCGTCTTGCGGGTGGGGCCGAAGTCGTCGAACTCGACCGGCGTCATGCCGTCGGGCTCGTAGGCGCGACGGAAGTCCTCGATGGTCTCCAGCGCCGCGATGGTCTCGGGCGCGACGGGGATGTCGATCCGTGACGTGGGCTCGATCCCACTCGCCTGGAACGTCTGCTGCCAGCCGAAGGGCGGGGAGAGCACCAGGTCTCCACCGACCAGCTCGGTCCACTGCAGCTGGTTTCGGTAGGCGGCGGCGAGCACGCGGGCGCGCAGGCCACGCTCCCGGAAGAGGGTGTAGGCGCGCTTGACCGCGGCGACCCCGGCCCATTCGAGGTGTTCGGGCTCGATCTCGATGTCGTCGCGGGCGACGACGTGCTTGAGCCAGTCGTCCAGGCGGCCCACCATGATCGTCACGACGGGCCCGATGCCGTCGACTTCGAGCCCCTCCGCCTCGCGGCGCACGAGCCCGCGCTCGATCGCCTCACCGGTCGCGAGGGCCTGCGCCACCGAGAAGGACACGGTGACGTTGATGTTCACCCCGCGGTAGGCGGCCTCCTCGATCGCGACGACACCCACCGACGTCGCGGGGATCTTGACGATGATGTTGGGGGCGAGGGAGGCGAAGTGCTGTGCCTGGTCGGCGAGGGCCGTGGCGTCGCGGCGCAGCCGCGGGTCGGTCTGCATCGACAGGCGACCGTTGCGGCCGCCGTGCTCCTCGAAGGCGGGCAGCAGGAGCTCAGCGGCCTCGAGGGAGACCTCCTCGACGACCTTCCAGCCGATCTCCGACTCCGTGGCGGTGGGCAGGTCGCGGGCGAGCTCGTGGATCCGGCCCTCCCAA